>NZ_RHGZ01000010.1:0-136968 GCF_003789045.1 Marinobacter sp. R17
GCAAAGTGATCAAACGCAGCCGCTGGCTGCTGTTGAGAAACCGAGACAACCTCAAGGAAGACCAGGCCGTTAAGCTCAAGGAGTTGCTCCAGGCCAATCAGTCACTCATGACGGTGTACCTGCTGAAAGACCAGCTCAAGGAGCTCTGGTATGCGCCCTCTGAGGACGAGGCGAGGCAGCGCTGGCGCGACTGGTTCAATCTGGCCATCAGTAGCGGCCTCAGACCTGTGCAGCAATTTGCCCGACGGCTTAGAGACTATCGGGAGGGCATTGTCGCCAGTGCCCGCTACCGCCTGAACACGAGCGTACTCGAGGGCATGAATAACAAGATCAAGGTGATCAAACGAATGGCTTACGGATACCGGGACAGCGATTACTTCTTCCTGAAGATCAAAGCCGCTTTTCCCGGTAAAGTGCGATGAACCAATTATTTTGGTCTCCCGGTAGGTTGGGCTGACGAAGGAAGCCCAACAACATAGGCCTCGCATTTGTCCGTGTTTGCCTCTGAATCCGAGACGGCGATCCGGAGTGAATGGAAAGAGGCGGTGTGACATCGGGTCTCGCTGGACAGACCTGTTGGGCTTCCTGCGTCAGCCCAACCTACGATTCTGCATTCCGGAATTGCAGGCTTATATCTCCCTCTCCCCTCGCGGGAGAGGGCCGGGGAGAGGGGGAGGCGCCATCAGGCGCCCATCAGTCTCACAAGCATCCCGGCGAGGCTTTCGCCTCGTCCCCCTCTCTCCAAACCTCTCTCCCGCGAGGGGAGAGAGGCTTTTAAAGCGGCGGCGTCCGCAAAGCATCGCTGCATTGGGATGCCGGGAGCTCACGTCCATCGATACCTATCAGCGATTCTCGCTGTCCCGCACCGGCAACCGGTGATTCACCATCTCCGTCAACGCCTGCAACTGCTGCTGCACTTCATCCAACTTGCGGGCCATGTCGTCCCGTTCGCGGTGGGCCTGTTCGGCTTCGCGGCTGTTCTGCTCGGCACTCATCACTTCCAGGATCACACCAATCATCATGTTCAGGAACACGAACGCTGTTAGGAAGATGAAGGTGATGTAGTACAGCCAGCTCAGCGGATATTCGGACATGGTTTCGTACATCACGTCCGTCCAGTCTTCGAACGTCGCCACGCGGAAAAGCGTGAGCAGCGACACGGCCACGTCGCCCCACAGGTCCTCGTTGATCGGCGCAAAGAACAGCGAGCCCATCGCGGCGTAGATGTAGAAGATGATGAACATCAGCAGGGCGATGTAACCCATGCGGGGAATCGCTTTGAGTAACGAGTTGATCAGGAATCGCAATTCCGGTACCACGGATACCAGACGCAGCACCCGGAACACCCTGAGCAGCCGGCCCAGCAGCACCGCTTCGGAATTATCGAGCGGGATCAGGCTGCCCACCACCACAATGGTGTCGAACAGGTTCCAGCCGTCCAGCAGGAAGCGTTTCTTGTCGGGATAGACCGCGAAACGGAAGATAATCTCCAGCAGGAAGAACACGGTAATCGCGCCGTCCAGGAAGAGGATGGACTGTTCGACCACCTCGGGAAGGTCATAGGTCTTGGCGCCGATTGCGAGCGCAGACAGGATGATGATGGCGATAACCGACGTCTGGAACAGCTTGCTCGATTCGATACGGCGCAGGCTTCCCAGCACGGACGAGGCATCCGTGGAGTACGACATGGCGGGGAGTCTCCGAAATAAACAGGGTAGCGTTGGATTTTATTCAGTTGCCCGCCAAAGGAGAAGCGTTCTCAGTCCTTATCGCCGTTGTTCTTTTGGCGTCGACGGTTCAGGCGGATGATGACGTCCGCAAGGGAATGGATCTGGCGATTGGCGACGCGGATGGAGCGATACACCCGGGTGGAGACGTCGTCATGGATTTCCCGGGCGCGGAGGCTGTTCTCACGGATCTGGTCATCGCCGGACAGGCGATCGATGGCCTGGAAGGTGGTGTCGCTTAGCATGCGGTGCAGGACGGCAATCGCCGCGGTGCCGCCGTCGACGGAGTCCTGCAGCATCAGGCGCCGATTGTCGGCCTCGATGCGCTCGAATTCGCGTTTGCGCTCGACGCTCTCGACTCGGGCGAGTGTGGCTTCCAGTCGCTTGAACTGCTCACTGATGTGCGACGCACGACGCCAGGCCAGCCCCAATAACAAGGCGGTCGCGGCTGTGCCGGTCAGCAATATCCAGAGCATGGTGACCTTCTCCGTTAGCGATATTCCACCTTCATTTCGGCTTCGACGCCGCGCTCGGCCAGTTCAGCGCCGACTTCTCGCATCACCTGCTGATAAACCCGGCGACAGACCATATTGGGCAGGTGATCCGCCACAATTCGCGCGGACCGGGACTCCCGTTTGGCCACGGCGATCGGGTCCAGCACCCGCACGGTCAATACCATCTGCGGTTCTTCGCTACGGCGCCCACCGTTCAAAGATTCGATCCGGGACAGGGCGCTCTCCAGCATTTCACCCTGACGCTTGAGCTGGCGATACAGCACAATCGCGGCGATGAGCAGGCCAATCACGCACAAGGCGAGGAACACCGTCACGTTGGAAACTCCTGTTACCATGGTTGTTTCATCGTTGTGGTCCCTACAGGCACTTGGCCTGCGAGGCTTTCCTGCATAGTGTGAGGGACGTCAGCGGCGTTGCGATTGGCCGAAGTGCCGCTTTAATTACGGGCGCCCGGAAACCCGAGGCCGCACCGAACAGGGAGATGACATGAGCCGAAGAACCGCTTTGGTCACCGGCGCCTCCGCCGGCATCGGCCAGGGATTCGCCGAGAAACTTGCCAGTCAGGGTTATGATCTGGTGCTGGTAGCCCGCCGCCGGGAGCGTCTGGAAGCGCTCGGTAAGGATCTGCAAGCTCGCTTTGGGGTGGCGGTTCACATCGTGGCCGAAGACCTGGGCGATTCCAATGCTGTCGAACGCATCCTCCACGCCGTCGACGATGCGGGGCTCCATGTGGACTTCCTGGTGAACAACGCCGGTTTTGCCGCGCGCACCAGCCTGGTGGACAGCGACTGGTCGGTGCTGAACCAGGAAATCCAGGTGATGGTCACGGCGCTGACCGAACTCATGGTCAAACTGGGCCGGCGCATGGTGAAGCGAGGCTACGGGCACATCATCAACGTGGCGTCCCTGGCCGCCTTTGCACCGTCGCCGGCGGGCATGCTGTACACGGGCATCAAGAACTACGTGGTCAACGTGTCCGAAAGCGCCGACATGGAATTTCGTCAGCACGGCGTTCGGGTGACCGCATTGTGCCCGGGCTTTACCTACACTGAATTCCACGACGTCCAGGGCACGCGCGAGCAGGTCAGTCGCCTGCCGTCGATTCTGTGGCAGAACGTGCCGGCCGTCGTCGAAGAAGGCTATCAGGCCGCGTTGGCCGGCAAGCCGGTTTGCGTTCCGGGCCGCTTCAACAAGGTCATCGCGTCGGTCAGCGGGTTGCTTCCTGAGTCCGTTCGTTACCAGTTAGGACGGCGGGGCCGTATTTATTGAACATCTTGAACCGCAGTGGTCGAGGGCACGTATCAAACCTCTGTCACCGCTAATACGTTGAATGCTGTATATACTGCCTCTTTTGTGGCAGCAACCGGGGGATCGCTATGGAATGGCTCAAAGCTTTTGTCGCTGGTTTTCTGGCGACGCTCCTGTTTCATCAGGGGCTGTTCGGTCTGTTTTATCTGGCGGGTCTGGTGCCGGCCGCACCCTACAACATGACGCCGGTTCCGCCGTTCCATGTGCCCGCCGTGATGTCGCTGGCGTTCTTTGGCGGTTTGTGGGGCATACCCATCTGGGCCATCATCCGGCGCATGAAGCCGCTGATGCACTGGATCAGCGCCATCGTCCTGGGGGCCATCGGGCCCACCGTTGTTGCCATGCTGGTGGTGTTCCCGCTCAAGGGAATCCCTGTAACCGCACAGACCTGGATGGGCGGTCTGGTCCTGAACGGCTTCTGGGGCCTGGGCCTGGCGGTGTTCATGGCGTTTATGGTGAATCGTAAAAAAGTATAATAATCATAATTCTAAAGAATATTTTTCAGCTACTTTCAGAAAAAGGGATCTCAGAATGAGTCAGGCACCATTCGATATTGTGGTTTTTGGCGCGACCAGCTTTGTGGGGCAGATTCTGTCTCGATACCTGCTGGAGCGCTACGGCGCCGGCGGCGAGGTTAAATGGGCGATCGCCGGGCGTTCCGAAGCCAAGCTGGTGACGTTCAAGTCGGGGCTGGGTGAGGCGGCCGCGGATCTTCCGGTCATCATCGCGGACGCTGGCAACGAGGCATCGCTGACCGAGATGTGCGAACAGACCCGCGTGGTCATTTCCACGGTCGGGCCCTATGCACTCTACGGCGAGCCGCTGGTTCAGGCGTGCGTGAACAGCGGTACGGATTACTGCGACCTGACTGGCGAGGTGCAGTGGATTCGCAAGATGATCGAGCGCTACGAGGAGCAAGCCAAGAAGACTGGCGCGCGGATCGTTCATTGCTGCGGCTTCGACTCGATTCCCTCGGACCTGGGCGTTTATTACCTGCAGCAGCAGGCGAAAGCCCAGTTCGGTGAGCCGTGCTCGACGGTGAAAATGCGGGTGAAGGCAGCCAAGGGCGGATTGTCCGGCGGTACCGTCGCCAGCATGATCAACGTGACCAAGGAAGCGGTGGCCGATCCCGCACTGCGCAAGGAACTGGCCAACCCGTATTCCATCTGCCCGAAGGATTTCCGGCCGGCCCGTCGTCAGCACAACGTGAAAGCGGCGGAATACGATGAGGATTTCCAGGCGTGGACGGCGCCGTTCGTGATGGGCGCCATCAATACCCGTGTCGTACACCGCTCCAACGCCTTGCAGGGTGCCGCCTACGGTCAGGAATTCGGTTACGACGAGGCGGTCCTGACCGGTAAAGGACTCAAGGGACGCGCGGCGGCGCTGGGCGTGGCGGCGGGACTGGGCGGTTTCCTGGTGGCTGCGACCATCAAACCGGCCCGTTGGGCGCTGGAGAAGTTTGTCCTGCCCAAGCCGGGCGAAGGCCCGACGCCCAAAGCCCAGGAGGAAGGTTTCTTCGACCTGCGCTTTGTGGGTATTTCCGCAAAAGGCGAGATGATTCGTACCAAGGTCACCGGCGATCGTGATCCCGGCTACGGCTCCACCGGCAAGATGCTGGGCGAAGCGGCCATCTGCCTGGCGTTTGACATCGACACGCCGGAAAAACGTCCCGGCGGCTTCTGGACCCCGGCCTCCCTGCTGGGCCAGAAAGCCATCGACCGTCTGGTGAAAAACGCCGGCCTGCGGTTCGAGTTGCTCGAGAACCGCTAGACCCGCCTCACGCTTTCCAATCTTCCGTGGTCAGCGTCCTGTGCATCGGTGGCAGGGCGCTGGCGTCGTGGGCCAGTCCCACCACCGTCTTCCCGCTCAACTCAATTTCCAGCGCCTTGGACAGCTGCGCGGCCGTGTCGCGATCCAGGCCGGTGAACGGCTCGTCGAGAATCACGATCGGCGCATCCAGCAGGAGCACGCGCGCCAGGGCGACCCGGCGGGCTTCACCGCCTGACAGCTGACGGCCCGCTTCGCCGACCCAGGTCATCAGGCCCAGAGGCCAGCTATCGACAGCCTCTGCCAGCTGAACGACCTCCAGCACGTGCCAGATTTCACCAGAGGTGATGTCCGGGCGAGCCAGCTTGAGGTTGTCCAGCAGGGTGCCGTTGAACAGGTGAGTGCGCTGGGTCAGGTAGGCCACATCCCGCTGCGCGCCGATGCCGTTGGCCGGCCAGCGGGTTCGGCCGTGGCAGCGAATCTCGCCGGTATCCGGCGTCAGCAGACCAGCGGCCAGATCGGCCAGCGTGGACTTGCCGCTGCCGGACGCCCCGATGAACCCAACCCGGTCTCCGGGAGCCAGTTTCAACGTGAAGTGGCGCAACAGCGGGTGGTGATCTTCGAACGCAAAGCCCACATCGTGCCATTCCAGTTCGCCGGGCGTGGGCTCGTCCACGGCCTCGGGGGTATCCATCAGCTCATAGTGCACTTCGGTGTTCAGGCGTCGGGCGGAGGCCACGGTACCGCCGAATTCCGCGTAAGCCGGGGGCAGGGCAATCAGGATTTCACCGAGGCCCAGCACCGCCAACGCGATAAGCACCGCCACCGGGCCACTGACCGCATCGGATTCGACTCCGCCAAGGCCCATAACCAGTGCCAGCAGGGCAACCGCCTGCACGGTCCAGGTGATCAGGCCCTGCGCCGTGGAAACCGACCGCTCCGTGGCGTACTGCGGGCGCATCATGGCTTGATCGTCGTCCAGCAGACGGTCGCAATGTGCGCCGATCAGGCCCGCTGCCCGCAGTTCCGCCTGGCCTTCCAGGGTCTCGATCAGTCGACCCCGCAGGGCTTCCAGGCGCTCGACCCGGCGCGCGGTGCGCTGTCGATTCATTCGGGCCAGACCCAGCGTGATGACGGCAGTCAGCGCCAGCAGGGCGACCAGCACCCACAGGACAAGCTGACCGCTGACCAGCAACGCCAACAGGCTGACAGCGCCAATGGCCAGAATCGCCACACCCAGCGGCGCCAGCAGCCGCAGATACAGGTTGTCGAGCGCATCGATGTCCTGCACCAGACGGCTCAGCCGATCCGAGGCCCGGGCGAACAGGTGCTCATGGGGCAGCTGGTGAGCCAGGGTCGAAAACAGGCGAACGCGCAGGTCGGCCAGCAGGCGCAGCACGGTGTCGTGGTTGAACACCCGCTCGACATAGCGGGACACGGTCCGGGTGATGGCAAAAAAGCGGATGCCGCCGCCCGGCACGTAGATGTCCAAAAACGCGTGGATGCCTTTGGCCAGCAGGGCGCCGGTGATGGCCGAGGCAGTCAGGAACCAGCCGGACAGACCCAGCAGGCCAATGGCGGACAGCACCGTCAGCAGGATCAGCACGCCGCCGATCACCAAGCGGCCACGACGTTGCAGGATCAGTTTCAGCCAGGGCCAGAGTTCATTCATGGATCAGCCCTCCGTGACGGACGCGGTACACCGTGTCCGCCATATCCAGCAATTGCGGGTGATGGCTGGCCAGCACGAGGGTCCGGCCGTTGGCGACCAGCTCGTCCAGGGCGGCGATCACCTGTTCTTCGCTTTCGGCGTCCAGGCCGGCGGTGGGCTCATCCAGCAGCACCAGCGGGTAATCCGCCAGGAAAATACGCGCCAGGGCCAATCGACGCGCCTGACCGCCGGACAGCCCGGCGCCGGACTCGGACACGGGCGCGTTCAGCCGTTGCGGGTGGTTCTCCACCAGGTGCGTCAGGCCGGCCTTGGCGAGGGCATCCAACAATTGCTCGTCAGTGGCGTCTGGCGCCACCAGGCGCAGGTTTTGCGCCCAGGTGCCCTGCAGGATAAAGGGGGACTGACCCAGCCAGCCGAAGGGGCGGGCACCCGGCATTTCACCAAACACGCTGATCGATCCGGACTGGGGCTGGCAGAAGCCGGCAATCAGGTGCAGCAGGGTGGACTTGCCGCAGCCCGAAGGCCCTTCCAGCCCGACAATCTCGCCTGCACCGATCGTCAGCGACAGATCGGCAAACAGCGGGCCGCGATCGGCGAACCCGAACGAGACGTGCTTCAGGTGAATGCCCTGGGCGGTGTCCGGCGTGTCGTAAACCGTCGGGGCCGTTAGAGAACGAGCGGATTCGGCCTCCAGGCGTTCCAGCAGGCAATCCGCGGCGCCGATGGCAGAGGCGCGGTCGTGGTAATGCTGGGACAGCAGGCGTAGCGGCTGGAAGAACTCCGGCGCCAGAAGCAGGATGAACAGGCCGCTGAACAGCGTCAGCTCATCGGCCCCGCCGAAATGGATATAGCCCAGCAGCCCGAAGCCGATGTACATGGCGATCACCGCAATGGCAACCGACGAGAAAAACTCCAGCACCGCCGAGGACAGGAACGCCACCTTGAGCGTTTTCATGTTCACCTTGCGAAACTGGTCCGTAACCTGGCCCACCTCGCGAGTGGCCTTATCCGTCTGGCCGAACAGCTGCAGGGTCGTGAGCCCACGCAACCGGTCCATGAAATGACCGGACAACCGGCCCAGGGTTTCGAAGTGCTGTTGGTTCAGCTTCTCGGCGCCCATGCCCACCAGCGCCATAAACAGCGGAATGAGCGGTGCCGACAGCAACAGGAAAAGAGCGGCGAGCCCGTCGTAGCAGAACACCACGATCAGGATCAGCAGCGGCACGATCACCGACAGCATCATCTGCGGCAGGAACCGCGCGAAGTAACCGTGGAGGGCTTCCACCTGTTCCAGCCATTCGCTGGCCAGCGTCGCCGGACTGGTCTGGGACAGCCCCGTGGGGCCTTGAGCCTGCCAGCTGTCGATCAGTTGGCGACGGACGGATTGCCGGATGGTTTCGCTGGACGCCGCGGCCGCGTTGTCGCGCATGATCTGGAAGGCACCGCGCAGCAGAATCGCGGCGAGAATACCGCCAATCAGCGGTGTCAGCTTGGCCAGTTCGACGTGCTTCATCACCACTTGGGACACCAGCCAGGCCGTCAGACCAAGCTGGACCACCATGGCCACGGCGGACGCGGTGCCGCCGACAATCGTGAGTCGTATCTGGGGTCGCGCCGGACCGGCCAATTCATTGAGCCACTGCCGAACGCGCCGTTGCCTTTCCCGATCGGTTGAGGAACGGCCCCCGGCGTCAGCGCCGGGAGCCTCGTCAATGGAGGAGGTTGGTTCAGTGATAGCCGACACCTGCCTTAACCTTGCCGCGGAAGACCCAGTAAGACCAGGCGGTGTAGGTCAGAATAATGGGAACCACGAACAGTACCCCGAGCAGCAGGAATAGCTGTGACTCAGGCGCCGAAGCGGCATCCCAAAGGGTGTAGTCCGGCGGAACCACGTAAGGCCAGCGACTGGCAATCAGTCCCAGGTAGGTGAACACGAACATGCCCATCGTGGCCACAAAGGGCATGCCTTCGCTGCGTTTGCCCACATGTCGGAAGACCTGATAAGCACAGAACAGCGCCAGCACCGGGAAAATCCAGATCACTTCAATGGTGGAGAACCAACGCTCGCGCACCATCTCGTCCACAAAGGGCGTCCAGGCGCTGACGATGGCAAACACGACCAGTACCGCGAGCAACAACGGACGGGTGATCTTGTAGGCCCATTCCTGGATATAGCCTTCGGACTTCAGGATCAGCCAGGTGCTGCCCAGTAGCGCGTAGCCCGCCATCAGGCCCAGGCCGGTGAGCACGGTGAACGGGGTGAGCCAGTCCAGCGCGCCGCCGACGTAAACGCCGTTTTGGGTTTCAAAGCCCTGGATGTAGGCGCCGACCACGCATCCCTGCGCGAACGAGGCGATCATGGAGCCGACCGCAAAGGCCCAGTTCCAAAGATAGCGGGACGTGCGTGCCTTGAAGCGGAACTCGAACGCCACACCCCGGAAGATCAACCCGGCGAGCAGGAGGAAGACCCCGATATACAGCGCCGGCAGCAGGATGGAGTAGACCAGTGGAAACGCAGCCAGCAACCCGGCTCCGCCGAGTACCAGCCAGGTTTCGTTGCCGTCCCAGATGGGGGCGACGGAGTTCATCATCACATCCCGGGCCTGCTCGTCCGGGGCGAAGGGGAAGAGGATGCCCAGCCCCAGGTCAAAGCCGTCCATCAGGACGTACATGATGACGCCGAAGCCGATAATCACAGCCCAGATAAGCGGTAAATCGATCAATTGCATGATTAGTGGCCTCCCTTGTTCAGCGGTGCGGCATGGGTGTCGTGATCACGTCCCGGATAGGGACTAGCCTCGAAGGTCACGTGCGCGGCCGACAGCGGACGCATCGCGCGATCGTGTTCCTCGTCCACCGGCTCTTCGTCTTCCACGCCCATCTGCAGGACCCGGAACAGGTAGTAGACGCCGGCGGTGAACACCATGGCGTAGACCACGATGTAGCCGATCAGTGTGAACAGGGCCATACCACCGGTCAGCGACGGGGTGACCGCCTCCGCCTGGGTCATGATGCCGTAGATCAGCCAGGGCGCACGGCCCACTTCGGTCACGAACCAGCCGCTGAGAACCGCCAGGAAGGGCGCAATGCTCATCAGTCGCAGGCTCTGCAGATACCAGACGGTGCTGTACAGCTTGCCGGTGGCTCGCAGGATCACGCCAATCACGCCGGCAAGGATCATCAGCAGACCCATGGCGACCATGATGCGGAAGCTCCAGAACACGATGGAGACCGGCGGCTGTTCATCCGGCGACGCTTCCTTCAGGCCCGGAACGACACCGTTCCAGTCGTGGGTCAGGATCAGGCTCGCCATATGCGGGATGCCGATTTCCATCAGGTTGGACTGGGTCTCCTTATCCGGCCAGGCGAACAGCAGCAGCGGTACGCCAGACTGGGTTTCCCAGTTGCCTTCCATCGCCGCCACCTTGGTGGGCTGGTGCTCCAGCGTATTCAGGCCGTGCTCGTCGCCGACAAACGCCTGCGCCGGCGCCAGGAACAGGATCAGCCACAGGCACATGGACAGCGCTTTGCGGTTGGCTTCCACCTCGCGGCCGAGCAACAGGTACCAGGCGCTCACGCCCGCCACCACGAAGCTACCGGTCAGGAAGGACGCCATCACCATGTGGAGGAAGCGGAACGGGAAGGAGGGGTTGAAGATCGCCTCGCTCCAGGACAGCACGTGGATCACGCCGTCGCGCATCTCAGTGCCCGCCGGGGTCTGCATCCAGCTGTTGGCCACCAGGATCCAGAAGGCCGAGATGAACGTGCCCAGGGCCACCATCAGCGCGGCAAACAGATGCACACCGGCCGGCACCTTGTGACGCCCGAACAGCAGCACCCCGAGGAAGCCCGCCTCCAGGAAGAAGGCCGTCACCACCTCATAGCTGAGCAATGGCCCGATAATATTTGACGAGGCTTGTGCAAAATTGCTCCAGTTCGTACCAAACTGAAACGACATGACAATACCGGAGACCACACCCATCCCGAAGACCACGGCGAAAACCTTCGTCCAGAAGGCCGACAGCTTTTCCCAGGCCGGGTTTTGAGTGCGAAAGAACAGTCCTTCCAGGACTGCGATATAGGACGCCAGGCCGATCGTGAAGACCGGGAAGATCGCGTGAAACGATACAACGAAGGCGAACTGGATACGGGAGAGGAGAATGGGATCTAAATCCACGGGTACCTCCGGGCACAGGTTAGACAAAGGCGTTCCAGGTCATGCTGGAGCTGCCGCTCAAACGAAAACGAAATGCCATCTGAGGAGCGGGGTGCTGTCTGGTGACCAGAAGACCCCTTATTGTTACCGGCATCCGGAATGACGGACTGTGAGGATCCATGACCAGTCCGAAAATCCTGCTCAGCGTACCTGTCGAGCCATCGCATGCATTGACTGAAATCAATATCGGAAATCAATAGCCTACATGCCTCTCACAATAGTAGTGCGCAAACCGGAGTGTTCAAGTGTCACTTTATGAAGATCATGTTTTACCCCATCTGATCAACCGGGCCTGCTCCATCGGACCGGTGATGAAACTGCGCCAGCAACTGGTGCCTCAGGCCCGGGGCGATGTCCTCGAAGTGGGCATGGGGTCCGGGGTGAACCTCCAGTACTACAATCCCGACAGGGTCAATTCAGTATGGGGTCTGGAACCGTCCGAGGGCATGCGACGGATTGCCGCGCGAAACGTGGCCGCCGCGCCGGTGGAGGTGAAATGGCTGGATTTACCGGGCGAACGCATCCCGCTGGAGGACAACAGCGTGGACACCGTGTTGCTCACCTTCACCCTCTGCACCATCCCGGACTGGTTCCAGGCCTTGCAGCAGATGAAGCGCGTGCTTAAACCGGACGGCCAACTCCTGTTCTGCGAACACGGCCGCGCCCCCGAGCCGGGCGTGCGCAAATGGCAGGACCGCCTGACCCCGGCGTGGCGAAAAGTCGCAGGTGGCTGCCACCTGAACCGACCGATTACACGGTTGCTCGAGTCCGCCGGCTTCGAGATCGAATCGGCCGACAGCCTGTACATCCAGAACACGCCGAAGATCGCGGGATTTGTGACGTACGGAGTGGCTCGAAAGCCCGAATAGGGGATTGGTTTGGTTGAGATTTGACCGATTTGAAGGGCAAGATTGCGATCAGCCACAGCTGCTTATACAATCCCCGCTCCTTTCAGCACTCCCTCTGCCCGGGTGGTGAAATTGGTAGACACTGGAGACTTAAAAGTGCGCCCGTAGAGGGTGCAGAGACGATGATGCAGGCATGCATCTCTACTGGAGGTGAAGTAGATAAACCAGCGTCTTACTCGGCAAGGAAACTTGTGAGAATCAGGTAACTGATTCCCAAACTGGAAAATGTAACTATCATTTTGCAGGGAGCGGGGACCGTAGCATGACGTGAAAAGTCCCAAAATCCGACGTGTCAGTGGGGTGGAGGGGCAGGTAGAAAGGATACGGTAAAAGCTAGACTGCTTGAATCCTAGTCTGAGTGCGGTTTGCCCCGCACCGATGGGGAATGACACTGAGACCCCATTCCTTAAGGTTGAGAGGCAAGATTTTAAGGCCTCTTAAAACTTCCCCTTAAGGCACAGGCCCAGCGAGGGCTCTCAAAGACGAAAGGGATACCTAAGTCCTATGCAACGTTTCTGCATTAACGCGGGGATGGCCTAAGTTGCGCAAGTGATATGGCCACGGAGTGTTCGTAGTAGAGTGACGCCACGATGGTGGAATTGGTAGACACAAGGCACTTAAAATGCCTCGGCCAATGGCTGTGCGGGTTCGAGTCCCGCTCGTGGCACCATTATTTCCCTAATAGGGAAGGGGGACAGCAACCTGCGAAGGTTGTGTCTCAGAAGGGACACAGGTAGACGCCGCTAGTCGGAAACTTGATCAAGCTGGAGAGCTTATTGAAGATCATTGAAAGACTGGCAACGCTGAAACGGTTGAACCGAAACCCAAAGTGGGTAAACGACGACCTCTTCAGGCTGGTGTGTAATCGCGATTTTGCGATTATAGCTTACGAAAGGATAAAGTCCGATGCCGGTAACATGACGGCGGGCGATGACGGGCTCACACTGGACAGTATGTCACTGGCATACGTGGAACGGTTGTGTAATGCGATCCGTAATGGGTCATATCAACCTACCCCAGTCAGGAGGAAGAACATACCTAAGGCTAATGGTAAAACAAGGCCTCTTGGTATCCCTTCACCTCGTGACAAAATTGTCCAAGAAATGGTTCGAGAAATTCTCGAATCCATCTATGACGCTCCAGAAACGCCAAGCTTTAGTGAAGCTAGCCACGGATTCAGACCAAGTAGGAGCTGTCATACTGCCATTAAGGAGTACACCAGCTGGCATGGAACGACTTGGTTAATCGAAGGAGATATTAAAGGCTTCTTCGACAATATCGATCATCATACGCTGATCCAATTGCTTAGGCAAAGGATCAAGGATGAAAGATTCATTAACCTTATTTGGAAGTTCCTTAGAGTAGGGATAAGAGAAGAAAATGGGTCCTTGACCCCCAGTAAGCTCGGAACCCCACAGGGTGGCACCATCAGCCCAATACTCGCCAATATCTATCTTCACGAGTTTGACCAATGGGTCGAGAAGACTCAGAAGCAGCTCACTAAGGGTAGTAAAAGGAAGCCAAATCCTGAATGGCGATCCCTGGTTAGAAAGAAGGACTATCTTCTGAAAACTGGGAAAGCCAAACCGGATGATGAAGAGATTAGAGAATTAACACGCAGGGCGGAAAAACTGCCAACGGTGTTAGTCAATGACCCAGATTTCATACGTGTTCGCTATGTAAGGTATGCGGATGACTGGATAATTGGAGTGACTGGTCCGAAGAAGCTGGCAAAGCAGCTCAAAGAGCAGGCAGCCAAGTTCCTAGACGAGAAACTCAAGCTCGAACTGTCGAAGGAAAAGACGTTAATAACCAACGCTAAGGATCGTGCAGCAAAGTTCCTGAGCTTTAACCTATCCGTAGGAAGCTCGGTGAAGCGCCGGAAGGTGAAAACCGAAGGCAAACGCACGACCATGAAGCGCACTACTGGGTGGCAGACGAGAGTCGATGTTCCTGTGATGGAGGTCGTACAGAAGCTTCAGCAGAAGGGCTACTGCCATGCAAAAGGTGGTAAGGAGTTCTTTCCATGCTCAAAGAAGTCCCTAGTGGCTTCGACTGACCATGACATAGTCATGAGCTTTAATTCGGTATGGAGAGGAATCTACAACTACTATTGCGTGTGCGATAACGCCCACAAGCTGCGATGGGTGATGTACATACTTCAGTACTCATGTCTCATGACTTTGAGTCACAAACATAGGCGAAGACTTCCGAAAACCATAGCAGTCACTGGCGTTTTTCCATCCATTACGTACAAAGACGCAAATGGGACGGAGAAGAAGGCGAAGTTCTGGAAGCCCAAACAGTGGCAAATGCCAAAATTGGCGTCTAACAGAGAGTTGGATATTGACCAACTAAATACTTTGACCTTCAAGCTGACTCATTCGCGCTTGGGTAGTCCTTGCACTGTCTGCGGGAGCAATAACAAGGTGGAAATGCATCACCTTCGAGCACTGCGGAAAGGAAACAAGGACATTACGAAAGGGTTTAATCGCATACTTAGCGCCATCAATAGGAAACAGGTGCCTCTTTGTCAGAAGTGTCATAATGAGGTACATGCAGGTAGATATGACGGGCTTAGCCTATCTGAACTTGCCTTTATTCCTACGTGAAGGAGTCTACTGGAGAGCCGTATGCTATGAAAGTAGCACGTACGGTTCGGTGGGAGCTTATTGGGTGTCCTTCTAGGCGCTGGTAAGCGACCCAACTCTCTTGACCGTTAGGTCGTGCCGGTTCGAGTCCGGCCCCGGGCACCAAAGACTGTCTGTCATCTTGAGACTAATTCCTACGAGCGCCGGGCCGTCCGCTATACTGTTTCCCACAGTAGCCGTAGACCACAGGCACGTGGCCACATTCCTGCACCAGCGGGGTTGGATATGGATTTCCGCAGGCGAGTCACTGAGTCACTTCTTTTCGTTTTCCTTTTCTCGATTCCGGCCGCTTATGGTCAGGGGCTGACGTTTGCCCTGGTCAGCAAGAGCCTTCAGGACGCCAACTTCATTGCAGCCGCTCGCGGCTGTGAGGCGGCGGCTTCGGAGGATGGGAATCACTGCCTTCACGTCGGTCCTGAAGGGGCAGCGCATTTTCGAAGCCAGGATCTGGCCATTCGGCGGCTGCTCAAACAGGACGTGGATGGCATTGCGTTGTCGGTCACCAACGGCGCGTATCTGGCGCGGCAGAGTCTGAAGCAGGTTACCAAGCGAAACATTCCCCTGATTACCTTTGATTCCGACTTGCCGGAGGATCTGCATTTCCTGCGCAGCGCCTATGTCGGGCCGGACAACCGGGTGATCGGTCAGCAGCTGGGCGGGATTGTGAATCGGTTCATGGATGAGGGGACGCTGTGCCTGATGTCGGCCAGCCCGTTCGACACCAACCTGAATGAACGCCTGATGGGCGTCAGACAGGCGTTGACCGGCGATCCCAAACCGGACGAGCCGGGGCTGCTGGCCGGTGAGAATGGCTGGACGGAGACCGGGCGGTGCCCCTGGTACAACGCCGATGACAAAAGCCGGGCCGTCACGCAGGTGTTTACCGCCTACACCTATGAGCATTCGGATGCGATTGTGTCGGTCGGGGCCTGGCCGCTGCTGGACGACAACCGGTTGCGCGAGGCGTTGCTCCCGTTTCGTGATTCGCTCCGCTCCCGGGAGAAGCTGTTTATCCTGGCCACTGGCGGGCTTCGACCGCAGGATTATTCGCTGATGGACGAAGGGCTGATCCAGGGTTTTGTGTCGATCGACTTTGAAGCCATGGGGCGAACCAGCTATGACGTGCTGAAACGCCTGCATGAGGGCAGGGCGGTCGAGGAATACTGGCCGACACCGGTGATCCAGGTTTTGCCGGAACCGGCGCCGGTGACCGGCGGAGAATCAACCCAGCCTGAGTAGCGCGGAGCGCTATGGCGCGTTATCCAGATCCTCAAGCGTGGCTTCCACTTCTTCAATCCACTCAAGGCCGGCCGTGATTTGAGTGACACCGCGGCGCAGCGCCATGTACTGCAACCGGTATTGCCGTGACAGGGCGTCGGGTTGGCGAAAGTAGGTGTGCTCAATACTGCGGAAGTAGCCGAGCTGCGCCAGCCAATCCTGCTTCAGCTGCTCCAGATCTTCTCGCAGTACCTCGCTCTCCAGCAGATCGCCAGCGAACAGCTTCACCAGGAGCGGATCCCGGACGGGCGGACGCGACTGGGGTTGGTTAAGCCAGTCCTGCAAGTCCTTTTTGCCAGACAAGGTCAGGTGGTAGCGCTTCTTATCCGGTTTGTCCGATTGCTCAACGGTCTCGACCAGTAACTTGTTGTCTTGAAGCAGGCGCGCGAGTTCCCGGTACACCTGTTGGTGGCTGGCGTTCCAGACATTCGCGAGTCGGGAGCGAAATCGCTGGGTGAGCTCATAACCTGTGGCCGGCGCTTCGTGAAGCGCTGCCAAGAGTGCGTAGCGCAATGCCAATGGAATTCTCCGCTTTAAATTTATGCATATTGTTGCATAAGGGTAAAAGGTTGTCGCAATATGCAATTAATTGCATAAAATGGAACGGGAAGGGAATGAACGTCAACATACTTCTAGGCACCACAACGGCCATTCAGATCCATGTCGTAGCGGCGGTTTCTGCGTTGGCTCTGGGAAGCATCCAGTTATGCAGTACAAAAGGAACCCGCTGGCATCGAAGCTTGGGGCTGGTATGGGTGGCGGCGATGTTCGTGGTGGCGGTGTCGTCTTTCTTCATACACCAGATCCGTTTGGTTGGCCCCTGGAGCCCCATTCACCTACTGTCACTACTCACGCTGTTTGGGCTCTGGGGTGCGCTGGTAACGCTCTGGAAGCGCCGCTATCGCCAACACGGGCGCATCATGGTGTCGCTGTTCGTATTCGGGCTGATCGGCGCCGGGCTGTTCACGCTGTTGCCCGGGCGCCTGATGCACGCGGTGTTCTTCGGCTAGATGTGGTTAGGCATCCGGTTGCGGGCAATGGGCCCCTGGAGCGTCCAGGACGTCGACCTGGTGCCCCACACGAATGCCGTTGGTGCGGAAGAAGCCTTGCGGCATTTCCAGGGCGGTGGTGTAGGTGACACCAGCCGGATATTGCGGGCAGCGATCGGGATCGTCGGCGGCGCAGGGAAGCATCTTGCGTATCGCGCGGATTTCGCCGGCCTCGCTGATGTAGGCAATGTCCAGCGGGATGAAGGTGCGGTACATCCAGAAGGTGGCTTCCGGCGGGCGCGATTCCTGATAGACGAACAGCATGCCGTGGTCCGGCGGCAGGGATTCGCGGCCCATCAGGCCCTTGCGGCGCTGGGTATCGGTGACCGCCAGTTCGGCCGTCACCGCTTTCTGGCCGTTGCCGGATTCGATACAGAGCTGCGCCTGATCGAGTTTTGTCGCGGCTTCGGTCGGCGTCCGACAGGCCTGCAGGCCGGTGACGACCGCCACGATGGCCGTGGCGGTGAAGAGAGCTCGGCGACGCATCAGCTTCTGAGTCGGTAGCCGGTTTTGAAGATCATGGCGATGATCACCAGGCAGATGACCATGAACAGGAACGTCATGCCGGCGCAGAGGAGTACGTTCACATCCGAGATGCCGTAAAACGCCCAGCGGAAGCCACTGATCAGGTACACCACCGGGTTGAACAGGGTGATGGTCTGCCAGATCGGCGGCAGCATGCTGATGGAGTAGAAGGTGCCGCCCAGGAATACCAGCGGCGTGACGATCATCAGCGGGACGATCTGCAGCTTCTCGAAGGTGTCCGCCCAGATCCCGATGATGAAGCCAAACAGACTGAAGGTGATGGCCGTCAGCACCAGGAACAGGAACATCCAGACCGGGTGGTCGATGGAGTAATCCACGAACAGGCGAGCGGTCAGCAGGATGATCAGGCCGAGAATGGTCGACTTGGTCGCCGCGGCGCCCACGTAGCCAATCACCACTTCCACGAAAGACACGGGCGCGGACAGCACCTCGTAGATGGTGCCTGAGAACTTGGGCATATAGATGCCGAACGAGGCGTTGGAAATGCTCTGCATCAGCAGCGAGAGCATGATCAGGCCCGGGATGATGAAAGCGCCGTAGCTGACCCCATCAATGTCGCCCATGCGGGAGCCGATGGCGGAGCCAAACACCACGAAGTAGAGCGAGGTGGAGATGACCGGCGACAGCACGCTCTGCATCAGCGTTCGCCACATGCGCGCCATTTCGAATTTGTAGATTGCGCGGATTCCGTAAACGTTCATACCTTCGCCTTGACCAGGTTGACGAAAATCTCTTCCAGGGAGCTTTCCCGGGTTCGGAGGTCCTTGAAGTCGACACCCTGTTCGGCCAGACGACGGAGCAGGGTGGCGATGCCCGTACGCTCTTCACTGGTATCAAAGGTGTAGACCAGCTCGGTGCCATCGTCGGACAGCTCAAGCTGCAGGTCGGACAGGGATTCCGGGACGCTCTCCAGCGGTGCCTGCAGGTGCAGACGCAGTTCTTTCTTGCCCAGCTGCTGCATCAGCGTGTGCTTGTCTTCCACCAGGATCAGCTCGCCCTGGCTGATGACGCCGATGCGATCGGCCATTTCCTCGGCTTCTTCAATGTAGTGCGTGGTGAGGATGATGGTGACGCCGCTTTCCCGCAGGCGGCGGACCAGTTCCCACATGTCCCGGCGCAGCTCGACGTCGACGCCGGCGGTGGGTTCGTCCAGGAACAGGATTTGCGGTTCGTGGGACAGGGCCTTGGCGATCATGACCCGCCGCTTCATGCCGCCGGACAGGGCCATGATGCGGGAGTCCCGTTTGTCCCAGAGCGACAGGGATTTGAGCACTTTCTCGATGTGCGCCGGGTTCGGTGCCTTGCCGAACAGGCCGCGGCTGAAGCTGACGGTGTCCCACACGGTTTCGAAGGCATCGGTGTTCAGCTCCTGGGGTACCAGGCCGATCTTGGTGCGAGCGGCGCGGTAGTCCGAGGCGATGTTATGACCATCCGCCAGCACGGTACCGCTGGTGTGATTGACGATGCCGCAGATGATGCTGATCAGCGTGGTCTTGCCGGCGCCGTTGGGGCCCAGCAGGGCGAAGATCTCACCCCGGCGGATATCGAGGTTGATGTCCTTGAGGGCCTGATGCCCGGAGGCATACGTTTTGTAGAGGTTTTTGACAGAGATGTCGGGATGCACGCGCGCTCCTGTCTGGCCGATTCGGGAAAAAGGCTCCCCGCGGTTCGATTCGATCGGGTGCCCGTTCGGGCAAACGAGCATTTTATACGAAAGCAGGGCCGTCGGGCATGACCCGATTCTCCATAAATCACGCCGGATCCCGCTGTTTTCGGTGATTCATGTCATGGGTTGTTGTGGAATTTACGTACACTGCACTTGTCCGGATATGGTCGCTCAGGACACTGATGTACAATTATGGACAGAAAGAGCACAGGAGAATAGACTGGAATCAGCAATGGGCCGGGTGCCCACGGGAGCAAGCGCGATGACACAAACGGATACTTCAACCGCCACCGACCTCCACGGCGAAGAACGGCGTGGGCAGGTTGCCCTGAAGGCGTTTTTTAATATCACCGCGGAGTGGGGTTGCACCCAGGCGGAACGCCAGAAACTGCTGGGGGAGATTGCGCGCTCCACGCTTAACAATTACGCCCGTCTGCCGGCGCAACGCCTGAACCGGGATCTGTTGGAGCGGATCAGTTACATCATGGGGATCTACAAAGCCCTGCAGATTCTCTACCCCACGCGGGAGCTGGCCGCACGCTGGATCAAGGCGCCCAACGCCGCGCTGCCGTTCAACGGGGTTTCCGCGCTGGCGTTCATGACCCGTGGCAGCATGATGCACCTGGCGGAAACCCGCCGCTATCTCGACGCGCAGCGGGGTTGGTAAATGACGGCATGGCCCGAACCGGAGACCTGCATTCCCGGCTGGGAAGCCCATCGGATCGTGCCGTCGCATTTCCCGCCGATCGAGATTTTCGAATCGGTGCTGTCCCAGGACGAATACGACATTGCCGCCGAGATTGAAGGCCTGACCAACGACCGGCTGCGGGATCTGACGGGCGACATTGAACGCGTTACAGCAGAGGATCGCGTGTTCGGGGCCGGTTCGACGCCGCTGATGGCGGCTTTCACCCACATCGGTGCCGCCAGCCGGTTTACCGACGGCCATTTTGGCGTGTACTACGCCGCCAGTTCCCTGGAAACCGCGATCCGGGAGACAGTCTTTCATCGCGAGCGTTTTCTGCGGGCCACCCAGGATCCGCCCATGGAGCTGACCATGCGCTGCTACATCAGTCGTGTGGTGCTGCCGCTGGACGATATTCGCCCGGAAGCCTATTCGAGCCTGCAGCAGCCTGACCTCGACAGCTATCCCCGTTGCCAGGGGTTCGCGGCCCAACGCCGGGCGGCTGGCAGCCACGGCCTGCTGTATCCCAGCGTGCGCCATGCCGGTGGCGAATGTCTGGCGGCCTTTCGCCCCCGCACCATGGGGCTGCCCTGGCAGGGGCCGCACCTGCGTTATGTCTGGAACGGCGAATCTATCACCGATACGTTCCGCATCACCCGGCACCGCTCTCTTTGACGAGATGCCGTTGGCATTTTGTCAAAACCAACGCCAAAAACTCGTCTAACCCACCTTATAAACTGTGATCCAGCACCGGGTTCTGCCGCGTTTATCTGATAAAGTCATGGAAAACAATAACTTCAATTGGCTTTTGCCAGACCACCACGGCCTATCGACAAGCGGAGAGACTGATGCAGGAACGACGGCGGCGGGAACGCTTACCTTTCATCCAGATGGATGCGCGCGTGAAAGTGCGGCGAAATCTGTTTTCCAATCGCTGGATTGATGTCAGCGTCAGCGACTTCAACAAACTGGGCATGGCGATTGTCGGCGACCATGAGTTTCGCGAAGGCGAGAAAATCCAGTTCAGCCTGCGCCTGAACACCGAAGTGGGCGATATCACGGTGGAGCAGGCCCAGGCGGTGGTCCGCAATTCCCGGGTCGGCGACAGCGGGACAATCTTTGGCCTGGAGTTTGTCGATAGCCAGAAAGGCGGCGTGGCCGAATCCCTGAGCCGGATCGAAAGCGTCCTGACCCGCTTCAAGGCCGTGACCCAGCGCATGACGTGATCCGCCGCAGGCGTAGCATGGCATTGCCCGTTGTTTTCCCGGAGAATGCTAGTGTCCCGTCTGGTTAATTCGTTGACCTACTGCGTACCGCTGACGTCTCTGGCCAAGGCGCCAGCCCGCCGGTGTGGTGGTTCCACATCCAGGGTTGGCAACGCAGGTCCAGAGGCGTCAGCGGTGCGCCCTTCGGGAGCGCCTGAACGCTTTGATAGCGGTGTTGCGGCAGCTCGATTTGGAACCACCAAACCTTCGCTACCGCGCCTTGCTCTCAAAGCGTTCAGGCGCTCAGAAGATCAGCGAATTAACCAGACGGGACACTAGCTCGCTTGATCGGGAGGAACGGGTTTGCTGCGCGGATTGTCTGTTGTTGTATTGATCGTCGGGCTGGTTGCCCTGCTGGTACTTGGGCCGCGTTACCTGCGGTCCACCGATGAGGCGGCCAAGACGTCGGCCGAAACCTGCAACCTGGATGATGGCGCCTGCCAGTGGCGAAATGAGGCCGGCGACTGGCAAATGAGCCTGAGTCTATCCGGGAAGACCACACCTCCAACCCTTACGCTGTCGCTGTCTGCGCCTGAAAGCGTTCCCTCATCTGAGCGGATGATGGCCGTGTTGAGCGGTTATTCCATGGAGATGGGGACCTTCCCGGTGGTGCTGACGCCGACCGGTGAACCTGGCCAGTTTCGGGGGCAAAGTCAGGCGCCGGTTTGTAGTGTGGATCCCGAGATGACCTGGCAGGTGGCTTTGCAGCAGGGTGGATCGGATGTCGCGATGCCTGAGGTTGTGGTGTTCCATAACGTGGTATCCGCCAAATAGACACCACCTTTATTGCAATCCCTACGTAGGTTGGGCTGACGAAGGAAGCCCAACAATTTACGGAAGGCCCCGATCTCTATCCGGCCTTTTGCTCTTTGGAGCTCCTGCCAAAATTTTGAATGTATTGGATAACGGATGTTGGGCTTCCTTCGTCAGCCCAACCTACGCTGCTGGTTTGAGGGCCAGTCAGGCGCCTGGAACACAGGGCAGCCCTGCGGGCTGCTCCGAAGCTAAAGCGTCGGCTACATTTTGAATACAGCTCGAGCATGTAGCAGATGCTTTAGCTTCTGAGGCGCCGAAGGTGCCCCATTCGTGCCCCCGGCACATTCCCTAGCTCCTCCATCCTATTCCCACTCCAGGAACGTGAATTCCATCACCTCCAGACCTACACGGCAGGCGCTGTCGAGGGCCGGACATGTTAAAATCGTGTGAAAGCGATACCGCTCTTACTTTCTCGCTTCACGGATGATGCTATGGACTACGCCGACAGTGTACAAAAGGTTCTCCTGCGCAAGATCAACAAGGCTGAGCAGGACCTGATGCAACTCAAACTGGATTATTGCCGCTTTATTTTCGGCCTGACGCACCGCAGTCAGGTGATCGTCGGTGAGACGCATTACCTCGTTCAATCAGTGGACCTGGACAGCATGACCCGGGAGGAAGACGGCAGTCTGAGACGGCCGGTCGTGTGGGGGATTCCGGAGGGGGCGGACCCGGATATTGCGCCGCTGAGTCTGGGCACGGACTGGGTTGCGGCCAAAGGCCCGGTTGGCCGGGCCGGCCCCTGATTGGCCGAACGGGTTCAGAGGAGGGCGTTCGCCGTCAGTGAGGCGTAGAGAGACTGGGTTTCAGGCACAAACCGATGCTGCTGCCAGTGCTCTGCGCCTTCGAGCCCGTTCCGATAGCAATGCAGCAGACTGCTGCTGGTGGTCAGATCCGACAGCATCTGCTCGATCACGATATCCCCGATGTCCAGCGCGTGCTGGATCACCTTGATGGCCGCTTCCAGTATCTTTTCCCGTTCCTTCACGTGACCAAACGCCAGGCCGCAGGCCGCGCCGTAGAAATAGGCGACAGCCAGCGATTTCAGCGTGGGCGCGGCGTCGCGGAGGGTAAGCCCGTGATGGCGCACATCCGTGAGCTGGATCGACGAGAAGATGTGCAGCTGCGTCACCAGGTCGTTGGCGCGCACGCGTTTTCGGCTTTGCCCGGCGGTCACGCGCTGGTAGGCATCCCGGGTGGCCTCGGCGGCTGGAAAGGAGGCGGCGGCCAGTTCAACGGACGCTGGCGTGAACGCCGACGTCGAGCGAAAAGGCCGCAGACGCGCCAGTGTGTACATGCGATAGGCCATCAGCGCCAGCAGGACAGCCAGACTGATTTCCACACCCGATACGATTAATCCCGTCATACGATCCCTGTCGTGCTGGTCGGTCGTGTTGAGCCTGAATTGTAACTAAATGTTACTGCCAAATATCAGGTCAAAGACGTGAAGGAGTGCAAAATCTTTTGTAAAAGGCGAGTCCGTGACGGTCAGTGGCCTTCACAGGTCATCGATACTTTGAGTTTGAGCCGGGCACGAACGCGGCGGGAGATGGCGTCGACGCCGATATTGAGGAATGCGGTAACCAGGATCAGCACCATGGCCTTGTCGAATTGGATGTTCTGGATGGCGCTGTCGACAAAGAAGCCGAGCGTGTAGATCCCCAGAATACCCAGGATGGCGGTTTCCCGCATGATGATTTCCCAGCGGTAGAACAGGAAGGCCAGGAACGGGCTGTACAGCCGCGGCAGCAGTTCGTAGCCATAGCGTTCTATGCCCTTGGGGGCATCCGGGCGCAACGTGATCTCATTGCTGCGACGACCGATCAGGTGGCCGATGATGCCGCCGTTATGCAGCGCCAGTGCGACAATCGCCGGCAGCATGGACGGCCCCCAGAGTTGGAGCAGGATGTACGCGATCACGTATTCCGGCGTCGACCGCGCGATGACCAGTACGACATGGCCCAGCCCCCGCCGGGTCGGTCCACCAAAATGGCGGGAAATCAGCGGAAAGGCCATCAGCGTCACCAGGCCGGTCAGCACCAGGGCGATCTGCGTCAACACCAGGGTGTTCCAGATGCCGGGCATCGCCTGGTTGACAGCAAGATCCGACAGCCAGTGCCACAATCCGGATAGCCCTTCGCCATCCCGTAGCGGTGACGGGACGATGTCCTGGGTAAAGAATCGCACCACATTACCCCAGACGATGGGCAGCCCATCCCCCAGAAAGAACGGAGCGGCGATCACGTAGAGTGGAATCAGCCGGGGTCGGGCCCAGAGCCGCAGGGTGGCAATCAAGACGTAGAACAGCAGGAGCAGGGCGCCCACTTCGGAGTAGTAGCCCTGGGAAAAGGACGATTCCAGGTAATAGCCCAGCGTCGGCAGCCCCACGAACCCTAACACCGCACTGGAGCGCAGGCCGCATTCCAGTCTATAGGAGGTGTAGGTGATCAGGTGCGGCAGAGCGTCCGGAATCCGCGCGTAGAGAAACGACGACAGCACGTCGACTTTGCGGGACAACACCCGCTCCGGCGTGGGATCGGTCTCCTCCAGGATCTCGGAATAGACCTTGGCAAAGATGCCGGCGTAGGGAATGGCGATCGCCAGCACGCCCGTCAGCGGATGGAAGCCGAAGAACTGCAGGAAGATCAGCGCCCAGAACAGCTCGTGGATGGCGCGGATAAACGCGCAGAACATGCGTACCGCCCGGAACCGGAACACCAGGGCGAGCAGGAAGCCGCTGATGCTGCCCAGTGCCACGCCGGTAAAGGCGAACGCCAGCGTTCTCAGGAGCGCGGTGCCGATGTGTTCCAGGGAGAAGAAATCCGGCGTGACCATGCCGAGGAAGAGGGCGGCCAGGTCCTGCCAGGGATTGATGGTGGTGATCGCCAGATCCGCCGCAAACAGGCACAGGATCGCAATCGCCACGAAGGCGGCGGTAATCCTGACGGATGTGGACGATAGAAACACGAGGCTGGGCGTCTCCTAGTATAGCGGCAGGATATCGCTGGGGGTGAGGCGTCGGGTCATGTCGTCCAGTGCAATCTGGCCGTTCTGGATGCCGATGATGCGATCGCAGTAGCGCAGGGCCAGGTCGATATCGTGCAGCGCCACGACGGAGGTGGCATAGGATTCAGTCATCAGGCCCATGACGACGTGAGCGAGGGGACCGTCCAGCGCGGACACCGGCTCGTCCGCCAACAGGATCTCGGCGTTCTGGAACAGGGCCCGGGCAATCGCCGTGCGCTGTTTCTGGCCGCCGGACAGAGCCTCCACCGGCGTACGCAGTTTTTCCCGGATGCCAAGTTTTTCCAGCAAGGGTTCGATGGCCTGGAGCTCCCGCCGCCTTGGCCACACCAGGTTGAGCAGGTTGTACCAGCGCGAGTGCGCGGCCAGCTGCCCCATATAGACGTTATGGAATACGGGCAGGGACTGGACCAGCCCCTGCTCCTGGGGCACCAGCGCTGCCCGGTCCCGCACCTGTTCGTACAGCAGGTTGAGCAGCGTTGATTTACCCGCACCGCTGCCGCCGACCAGCGCAATGTGCTCGCCCGGACGGATGTCCAGCGAGATGGGACCCAGGACCTGCTGACCACCGTAGGCGGCCGTCAGGTTGCGCAGGTGGACGGCATCCATCAGTCGATGATTCCGATCTGTTTGGCGGTTTCGCGGATGGAGTCGTAATCCGAGTTGCTCGCCGGGATAAAGGCGGAACGCGGGAATTTCTTGAGCAGCTCGGGATCGTCCATGTTGAGCAGCGCCTGCTTGACCTTATCCTTGAAGCCATCGCCGAAGCGTTCGTTGACGTCGCCGCGGATGGTCCACTGGTAGTCCTGGTAAGACGGGGTCTCCCAGATGACTTTGACCGCGTCGGTGTCGATCTTGCCGGCGTCCAGTTCGCTGTTCCAGACGGCGTAATTTACGGCGCCCACCTGATAGGTGCCGGATTCCACCAGACGAATGGTGCGGGAATGGTTACCACTGAAACCGACGCGACTGAAGACGTCTTCCGGAGCTTCGCCGAAGGTCTGGCGAATGTAGTATTCCGGCATCAGGCGACCGGAAGTGGACCCTTTGGAACCGAAGGTAAAGGTCATGCCCTTGATCGCCTTGGGCAGCGTGTCGGAATGCTCCAGGCCGGTGCTCTTGTGGGCGATGAAATAGGTGATGAACTGGGTGTCTTCCTTGCCCTGGGCAATCGCCTCGGAGCCGGGAACCAGCTGCCGGGCCTGGACGCCGGACAGGCCACCAAACCACGCCAGTTGCACCTGGTTGTTGCGGAAGGCGGATACGGCCGCGGCGTAGCTCTTCACCGGTACGTAACGTACGTCCACATCCAGCTGTTCGGACAGGTAGTCGGCGACGCTCTGGAAACGCTCACGCAGACGGGTTTCGTCGTTGTCGGGAATCGCGGTAAAGACAAAGGTGTCCGCCATGACCGGGGCCACCAGTGCCAGGGACAGCAGTAACGCCCGTCGAATCTGTTTTAGCATGTTGTTTTCTCCGTCGATGCCTGTTTCGCCGGGTTTCCCTCCGGCATTGGGTTCTGGGTGCGCAAGAATACCGCCTTACTGCAGGGGATTGAAGCACTCCGCCTGACGCATCCTGCGCGGTTACACGAGGCGAATGGGCGCCAGCTCATCGCCCGCCTCGAGGATTTTTCCGATGATCGCTGCCTGCCCGTACCCCCGCTCTTTCAGGGCGGCCAGACATTCCTCAGCCTGGTCCGCTGGCACGCCGGCGAGCAGCCCGCCAGCGGTTTGCGGGTCGAACAGGATCGGGTAGCGGGGATCATTCGCTTTCTCGGCCTGGTTGCTAATTGCCCGCCGCAATCGCACGTTGGCGGGTTGCAGCGAACTCAGAATGCCGTCTTTCAAGGTCTCTTCGGCGCCTTCCAGCAGGGGCAGGCTGGGCAGGGCCAGCTCCGCATCGACGCCGGACGGCCGGGTCATTTCCACCAGATGCCCCAGTAATCCAAAGCCGGTGACGTCGGTGCAGGCCGTGGCTCCAAATTCTTTCAGACACTGGGCAGCTCTCTGGTTGGACACCTGCATCTGCGCCAGGGCACCGTCGATCCAGCGTCCGCGGGCCTTGAGCCGCGGGTAGGCGGCAAACAGGGTGCCGGTGCCCAGCGGCTTGGTCAGGATGAGGACGTTGCCCGGTCGCAGGCCATCCTTGCGCAGGATGGCATCCGGGTCGACCAGACCGTTGACGGCAAAGCCCAATCCCAGCTCCAGCCCTTCACCGGTGTGCCCGCCAACCAGGGCGCAGCCGGCGCTGTTGAGGACATCCACGGCGCCTTTCATCATCTGGAACACCAGATCTTCCATCTTGGACTCGATCCCCGCCGGCACCGTGGCGATGGCCGTGGCGCTCTGGGGTTCGGCGCCCATGGCGAAAACATCCCCCAGGCTGTGGTTGGCGGCAATACGTCCGAACACATAGGGGTCGTCAATGAACGCGCGAAAGAAGTCGATGGTCTGGACGACCGCCTTGCCGTCGGGGACGGCGAGTACGGCGGCGTCATCGGGTGAATGCAGCCCCACCAGGATGTCATCGCGTTCGACGGGCTGGATCCGGGCCAGGGCTCGGGACAGGACGGTGCTGCCCACCTTGGCACCGCAACCGCCACACCGCATGGCCAGTGCTGAAATCGCCTGGGCGGCATCCTCGTCGTTCAGCGCGGCCGAGGTGTCGGGCTGTTGCGTCGATTCCGCCATCGCGGGCAAATCATTAAAACGGGCCATGAAGCGCCGGTCGATCCAGTCCTTCCAGCGCCAGACCCATCGGCCGCCGAATCCCAGGGCGCCCCGGGACGCGATGGCGTAGCGGTCGCCGGTGCTGATCAGTGCCAACCAGTGGCGCTGAGGATGGAACGGCCTGGGTGTTTGCCCCAGTGCGACTCGTCTCAGGTTATCCGCCAAAGGCGGGCCCTGGCGTACGGCAAACACGCCGGCTTTTTCCCGGGGATGTTCGGAGACGTGCGCGATATCGCCAGCCGCGAAGATGCGATCGTCGGTTTCCGTTTGCAGTGTGTCCCGGGTGCGGATAAAGCCGTCTTCGTCGAGCGCCAGCCCGGTCGTTTTCAACCAGCCCGGCGCGCCGGCCCGGGTGACCCAGAGGGTTTCATTGACGGCCAGCGAGCTGCCGCCGGCGGTATGAATCTGGTTGGCACTCACCTTGACCACGGGATCGCCCAGGTGAAGGCGGATGCCGCGGTCCCGGACCACGCTTTCCAGCCGGGCCCGAACCCGGGCGTTGTGCGTGGGCACCAACGTGCTGTCCGCATCGAACAAATGGAAGCGCAACTGGCGCGGATCCTTGTTCAGGGACTTGAACACCTGGCGCAGGCGATACTGCATGGCCAGGATCAGCTCGACGCCGCCGGCACCGGCACCGACGACGGCAATCGACAGCGGCCCCTGATGATGCTCGCAACGCTCAAGCAAGGCCTGCCAGCGGTTGTTGAAATCGTGGATGGGTTTGACGGGGACGGCGTATTGATCCGCTCCGGGTACGTCGCGCAGTCCCGGTGCGGAGCCGATATTGATCGACAGCAGGTCATAGGGCACTGGCGGTCGATTGCGGCAGAGCACCTGTTGGGACGATCGATCGATGCCCAGGGCCTCATCCCGGAAAAAGCGAGCACCGGCAAATTCGGCCAGGCGACGCAGGTCAATGTGCACGTCGTCATAGTTGTAATGGCCGGCCACATAACCCGGCAACATGCCGGAGTAGGGGGTGTGGGTGTCGCGGCAGATCACGGTCAGTCGAACGCCTGGCACCGGCTTCATGGCAAACCGTCGCAACACGCCGACGTGGCTGTGGCCACCGCCGATCAGGACGATATCGCGCAGGACGGGCTGCTCGGGAGAGCGCATCATTCAACCTCAGACAAGATAAACGGTTGCGTATGATACGCAGACAGACGTTTGACGAGAACCGCCGGACGGCGCTCGGATCGGATCAACGCAATGGGGAAAGGTTGGGGGACGGCGCAGTGACCGTCCCCCGGTATTCGAATCAGGAGAGCAGCTTCTTTGCCTCGGCAGACCAGGTGTCGTAACCGCGCATGGTGGAGAACTCTTTCATTTTCTCCTTTTCCTCGGCGGACGGATCGGCGATCTGCTTGATGGAGGTGATGCCTTTGGCCTGCATTTTCTTGGCAGTCGCCGGACCGATGCCCTTGACCTTGGTCAGGTCGTTTTCGTTCACGGCTTTCGGCTTACTGGCCGTGGCCGTCTTGGTGGCTGCGGCTTTCTTCGGTGCAGCCGCTTTTTTTGCGGCGGGCGCCTTGGATGCGGATGCCTTGCTGCTCGCCGAGGCTTTGGCGGCGGGCTTCTTAGCCGGAGCCTTCTTGGCCGCTGGCTTGGTCGTGGCCTTCTTGGTGGTCGTCTTGGCGGTCTTGGCAGCCTTGTTCGCCGCGGTTTTCGCAGCAGGCGGCGTTGCCTTCGCAGCGGTTTCCTGCGTCTTGTCGGCGACCTTCGCGGTGGTCTGTTTCACTTCCTTGGAAGCGAGACCTACGCGCTCGAGCAGATGATGCTGCAGTTCGTGGAATTCGTTCAGGCGACGATCCAGCTCTTCGTTGAAACGCTTCATTTCGCGCTCACGGAGCTTTTCCACTTCATCCAGCAGCTTGCGAATCGGTTCCTGGACCTGACTTTGCAGGGCGTCGAACTGCTTGAATGCGTCGTTAATGAGTTTTTCGATCTGGGTGGAGGTCTTCTCGAATTCCTTGTTGACCTTCTTCACCAGTTTATCGACACCTGCCTTCTCTTTCTTGGCCATGGTTCATTCCCCGTTTGCTCTGGTTTATTGATGACTGCGGTGTTTCGATGCGTTTCCCGTCAGGCGGTTACGCTGAAATCTTCAAGCAGGATTGGGGGAGTGTGACGCCCTTTCCCTGTCTGTCCGGATTGCCTGTGGCGCCATCAACCTGCCACGGGTTTTGTCCAGAATCCCTGTACGATCAGGCCAGTTGCGTGGCGCCGGTGCCACTCTGACTGCGCCTTGAGCGCAACGACTGTTTGCGCTCGAGCACTTCCTGAATGCGACCCAACTTGCCGCGCAGGTCCGCGTCGGTGCGGGTCTGCGAGGCTGCAAAATCAATGGAATAGAAGAAATTGCTACAGTGCTTTCTCACCTCAACGACCAGCCCCTGAAGGCCTTCCGCTTCGATGTTGTCGAACGGCATTTGCATGATGAGGTCGAACTGGAGGGTGTCGCCGGGTTCGAAGACTTTGTCTGTTTTCAGGATGCAGCCGTATTCATCCAGGCCGAAAATTCGGGATTCGATCAGTTCCTTCCTGAACAGGCCTTTCTTGAAACGAAAGCGCGCCGTCAGGTCGGGCAGGGGCTGTGTGCTTGTGAGATCCATTCGATCCATGGGCAAAACCACTGTTCCGGCAAAATCTACTACCGGTTGAAGACAGGTTCGCACCGTCGGGGTTCCCCGGCGGCACCTTCAATGGGCATCGACTGCGTTCGATCGTACCCTCGACTGACGCCTTTCACCTGCCATATTGCTCAAACTGTAGTCAGCGACGGGCAATATGGCAACGTGATCAGCCTTGTACATTAAACTTTTTGACGTCTTGTTCAAGTTTACAAGGTGTCGTATAGGGCCAGATGCAGACGCATGGTAACCATTTGTGACATTTTGTGCCACGTCGTCTGCAGCCTGGCCCGGGGTTTTACTGGTCCGAGGTCTTGGACACGGAATACATATCCGTACGACGATCCTTCAGGTTGGTGACCGAACCTTCGTCACGCACCAGCGTCAGTTTTTCCAGGTCCATATCCGAGAACATGATCATCTCGGTGTTGGGCGTGGTCTCCGCCATCACCGCATCGTGAGGGAAGGCGAAGTCCGACGGTGAGAAGACCGATGACTGCGCGTACTGGACGTCCAGGTTTTCGACCTTGGGCAGGTTGCCCACGCTGCCGGTAATCACAACATAGCACTCGTTTTCGATGGCCCGGGCCTGGGCGCAATGACGCACCCGCAGGTAGCCATTCTTGGTGTCGGTCCAGAAGGGCACACATATAATGTCGACCCCCTGAGATGCGGCGATCCTTCCCAGTTCCGGGAACTCGATGTCGTAACAGATCAGAATGGCAACGCGGCCGGCATCGGTCTCGAACACTTCAAACTGGTTGCCGCCTTCAATGACCCAGTCCCGGCGTTCGTGCGGGGTGATGTGGATCTTGCGCTGCTCGTCCACACGGCCATCCCGGTGGCACAGGTAGGACACGTTATACAGCCGGTCGTTGTCCAGCAACGGCATGGAGCCGGTGATGATGTTGATGTTGTAGCTGACCGCCATCTCCGACATCTGGTCCCGGAACTGCTGGGTGAACCCGGCCAGGAACCGGATGGCTCGGGTCTGGTCGAGCTGGTCGGTCAGGCCCATCAGCGGCGCGTTGAAAAACTCCGGGAAGAGGGCGAAGTCGCTCTTGTAGTCGGACAGCGCATCGACGAAGTATTCCACCTGCTTGAGCACTTCATCCACGGAGGTGAATTCCCGCATCTGCCACTGGACCGCGCCCATGCGCACCTGGGTCTTGCGCGTCTTGAGGACTGGCGCCGGTGGCGTGTACAGGATGTTGTTCCACTCGAGGAGTGTGGCATAACCCATTGATTTCTGGTCTTCCGGAAGATACTTGTGCATCAGCCGGGTGACCTGGAAATCGTTGGAGAGCTGGAAGGTGAGGATCGGGTCGTAGATTTCCTTGCGATCGACCCGCTCAATGTATTCCGCCGGGGTGAACTGATCGGAGAACTTGTAGTAGTTGGGGATCCGGCCGCCTGCCAGGATCGCACGGAAGTTCCGGGAGCGGCACAGTTCCTTGCGCGCCTCATAGAGACGCCGGCCCAGGCGGTAACCCCGATAGTCGGGATGGATAAACACATCCAGTCCGTACAGCGCGTCGCCGTCGTCGTTGTGCCAGATGCGCTCGTTCTTGAGGATCAGGTCATCGTACGTGTGCGGGTTACTGAAGCGCTCGTAGTTGACGCAGACGGTCAGGGCGACGGCAATCAGTTCGCCGTTGTCTTCGATGCAGATCTGCCCGTCGGCGAACTGTTTCACCAGTTCCTTGATCGTGTCTTCGGGCCAGGCGCCGCCAATATCGTCGTAGACAAGATCCATCAGCGCCTTGAGCTGGGGATAGTCGTCATCGGTCAGGTTACGGAGATTGAGGTGCAGTTCTTCGTGAGCCATCGAGGCATCTCCCGGCAGTAAAAGCGTGTTGCAAAGGGTTACAAAAAAGGGCGATCAATAAGGGTTTAGCATAACAGATCGCCATCAGGCCTTGCGGTATCCTGCTGGCCATTCAATCCCGGACTGATCGTGTGATCCACAGGCCCGGGATTCCTCACCGGCCTGCCGGCCCTCAATCTGTTGTGCTAACCAGGAGAATGTCCGCATGGGCAGTATGTCGTTCGGCCAAAAGCTGCTGACAGCCGTTGCCGTCCTGCTGATCGCCGTGATCAGCGTGTACGCCGTCATGGGCGATCGCCGCCTTGTGAAGACCACGGACACCTATGTGGAGGCGATGGTTGACGATTCAATCAACCAGAGTACGGCGAGTATCGCTGAATGGCTCAATGGCCGACTCGACATGGTGGAAGCCACCGCCGACGGGCTGCGCCACGTGGAAAACGAAGCCCAGGCCCGCACGTTGCTGCAGACGGCCACCCGGGGCGGCGGTTTCAACGACGTGTATGTCGGCGGCGCTGACGGCTCCATGCTGATGCCGACCGAAGCCCGCGACGCCACGCTGCCGGACGACTTCGACCCGCGCACGCGCCCCTGGTACAAGCTGGCCCGTCAGAATGGCCAGGGTACCTTTACCGAGCCGTTTGTGAACGTGACCAACGGCGGCATTATTATTTCCGCCGCGGCGCCGGTCAAAAGTGGTGCCTTTGAGGGCGTCGTCGGTGGGGACATCACGCTGAAAACCATCGACCACCTGCTGTCGTCAGTGACCCTCGCCGACACCGGTTACACCACGCTGATCAACCGCAAGGGTACGATCCTGTACCACCCGAACGCCAAGCTGGTCGGCAAGAACATCAAGACACTGCTCGGCAGCCAGCCGTCGCTGGATGGCTCCTCCCACGAATACACCCTGGACGGCGCCGACTGGCGGGTCAGCTTCCATCCCATCGAGGGCGCCCGCGGCGTGGACTGGTACCTGGGATCGTTCGCCAATGACGACCTGATCATGGCACCGGTGAAGGACGCACGACTGGCCGGATCGATCGTGGCCGTGATTGGCATCCTGGTCACGCTGATCCTGCTGCACCTGGTTGTGCGCGCCTTGATGAAGCCCGTCCGCAGTCTGCGGGATGCGATGAAGGACATCGCCAGCGGCGACGCCGACCTGACCCAGCGCCTGTCCGTGGACAGTGGCGACGAATTTGGTCAAACCGCTGAGAGCTTCAACGCCTTCATAACGAACGTTCAGGGTGTCGTCCGGGATGTCCAGCGGGGTGCCATCGAGCTGCGTGACGCCGTAGGCTCGCTGCGCCAGACCGCCCGGGCCAGCCGCGACAGCGTGGAAGGTCAGCAGTCGGAAATCGATATGGTGGCCACCGCGATCAATGAGATGTCTGCAGCGGCCTCTGAAATTGCCCAGTCCGCCCAGCAGACAGCCGATGCTTCCAGCACCGCCGACAAGGACGCCCAGGAGACCCAGACGACGGTCAAGGCCTCCCGCGATGCCGTCGAACGCCTGTCATCGGGCATCGGCAGCGCCGCGGATGTGATCGAGACCCTGGGTAAGGATGTTGCCCAGATCAACACCGTTCTGGACGTCATCCAAGACGTGGCGGAGCAGACCAATCTGCTGGCGCTGAACGCCGCTATTGAAGCCGCCCGGGCCGGTGAGGCCGGGCGCGGTTTTGCCGTCGTTGCCGATGAAGTGCGCAACCTGGCTCGCCGGACCCACGACAGCACCGAAGAGATCAATGCCATGATCGAGCGGCTGCAGAAGGGGGCGGACAACGCCGTGAGCGTGATGCAGGACTCCCGGGCCATTTCCAACGTGAGCATGGAGAAAGCGCAGGATGCGATGGACGCGCTGAACCGGATTGCCGAGTCCATCACCGCCATCAGCAACATGACGACGCAGATTGCGACAGCGTCCGAAGAGCAGACCTCCGTCACCGAAGAGCTGAACAGTTCCATCACCCGCATTGCCGAGCAGGGCCAGGAAGCAGCCAGCGCGGCGAGCGACAACGATGTCTACAGCAGCAAGATCGACGACATCGGCCGGACGCTGCACGACAACGTCGAACGGTTCAACGTCTGACGTGGCCCATGCCGGTACCCAATGAGGTGCCGGCATCCTTCCCCTCCGGCCGAGCGCTCTGCCTGGCCCATTCCCAAATACTTAACGCTTCCCTGAAGACTTAACTAAAGTTAAGACACCGCCGGCCGATCTCTTAGATAAGAGCGGTCGCCATTGGAGGTGTAGGCGCCGCAGGCGCTGGATGCGATGGGGAACCCTGGCCTTGATCCAAGGGGTCCCTTGTTTGCAGTCGCTGCTACAAAAACCAGGGACGGGCAATAATTAATATTCCAACGCTCAGATCGGGGACCCCTTCCATGCGCAGTATGTCATTCGGCCAGAAACTGCTGACAGCCGTCGCCATCCTTCTCATCCTTGTGGTAAGCATCTACGCCGTCATGGGCGACCGCCGCCTGGTGTCGACGACGGACACCTACGTCAATGCGCTGATCGACGACTCCATCGCACAAAGCACGGCAAGTATTGCCGAATGGCTCAACAGCCGGTTGGCGATTACCGAAGGCGCCGCCAGCGCATTGCGCCAGGTGGACGGTGAGGATGAAGCCCGGGCCATCCTGCAATCGGCCACCCAGGGTGGCGGGTTTGAAAATGTATATGTCGGACGGGCTGACGGCTACATGCTGATGAAAACGCCAGCCGATGACGCCACGCTGCCAGACGATTACGACCCCCGCGTACGCCCCTGGTACAAACTGGGCCAGTCCGGCGGCAACGGCACCTTCACAGAGCCTTACCAGGACGCCAGCAGCGGCAACATGATTATTTCCACGGTGGCCCCGGTGAACTCGGGCACCTTCAAGGGCGTGGCCGGCGGTGACATCACGCTGGAAACCATCGAGCATATCTTGTCGCCGGTGACCCTGGCCGACACCGGTTACGCCACGCTGATCAACGACAAGGGCGTGATTCTCTACCATCCCAACCGAAAACTGGTCGGCAAGAAAATCAATGAGCTGATTGGCGGCGCACCGCAGCTGGACGGCAGCTCCCACATCTACAACATCAAGGATGCCGACTGGCGCGTGAGCTTCCACCAGATCAAAGGCGCGCAGGGCGTTGACTGGTATCTGGGCGCCTTCGCCAACGACGACAAGATCATGGCACCGGTGCGGTCTGCCCGTGTCACCGGCACCATTGTGGCGGTCATCGGCATTATCGTGACGCTGATTCTGCTCAACATCGGCGTGCGCGTGTTGATGAAGCCGGTCCGCAACCTGCGTGACGCGATGAAGAACATTGCCAGTGGCGATGCGGATCTGAGCCAGCGCCTGGACGTCGACAGCAGTGACGAGTTTGGCCAGACCGCCGAGAGCTTCAATGCGTTTATCGGCAATGTGCAGACGGTGGTGCGGGATGTGCAGCGGGGCGCGATCGAGCTGCGCGACGCCGTGGTATCGCTGCGCCAGACCGCCGGCGCGTCCCGTAATAGCGTGGAAAGCCAGCAGACCGAGATCGATATGGTGGCTACGGCCATCAACGAGATGTCGGCGGCGGCCAACGAAATTGCCCAGAACGCCCAGCAAACCGCGGATGCCTCAAATACCGCGGATCAGGACGCCCAATCCACACAGGAAACCGTGAAGGCGTCCCGTGACGCCGTCGAGCGCCTGGCTGCCGAAATTGGCCAGGCGGCTGAAGTCATCGAAACCCTCGGCAAGGACGTTACCCAGATCAACACGATCCTGGAAGTCATCCAGGACGTGGCCGAGCAGACCAACCTGCTGGCCCTGAACGCCGCGATCGAGGCCGCCCGCGCCGGTGATGCGGGGCGAGGCTTTGCGGTGGTGGCGGATGAAGTGCGCAATCTGGCCCGTCGCACCCACGACAGCACCGAAGAGATCAACGCCATGATCGAGCGGCTGCAGAAGGGAGCGGACAACGCCGTCAACGTGATGCAAGAGTCCCGCGCCGTCTCTAACGTCAGCATGGAGAAGGCCCAGGACGCGATGGATTCACTGAACCGGATCGCCGAGGCCATCACCTCCATCAGCAACATGACCACGCAGATCGCGACCGCCTCCGAGGAGCAGACCTCGGTGACCGAAGAGCTGAACGCCTCCATCAACCGCATTGCGGATCAGGGGCAGGAAGCCGCCGCCGCAACCAGCGAGAACGACATCTACAGCGGCAAGATCGACGAGATCGGCCAGTCCCTGCAGGACAATGTGGAACGGTTCAAGGTCTGATTCGGGACTGAATCGTCACTCGATGGGCGAGGGCCGGGATCCCGGTTCTTCGCCCAGCTGGATTCGGACTTTCATGTCCTGTAGCACATCCTTTCCAATGCCCAGCATGCCGCCCGGCAGCCAGGGATTGCCCAGATGGAACACATGGCGTTCGGACAGGTGCAGTGCCTGGACAGGCTTGGTGTAGTAGGTGTTTATGAAGTCGGCAAAGCTGCCGTCGGCGATCGCACGCTCCAGCCCCAACTGGATCCGGACCGCCAGGTTGAGGTCACTGCGGCCCACAAAGAAATAGTTTGGCATGGTGTAGGTGAACAGCAGCGTGGGCTCAATAACCAGGTTCTTGTCCGACCTCAGGTCCAGGTCGTAATACACCTCACTGACACCCCGGGCGAAGCACTCGAAACGGCCGCCTTCCAGCATATCGAACAGGGTTTCGAAACCGGGATGGGTGACCACGTCCAACCCATTGGCTTCCAAAATCTTGGTGTCCGGCCAATGGCGCCCCTGACCAAACCGGATCTGGCGCTCCCGCACGTCGGCCAGCCGGGTGATGCCCTTGAACCGGGGCAGCATTTCTTTGGTCGTCACGCACACCCGGTATCCCAGCAGGCCACCATCAATCGGGATGGTGACGGCGAGAAGGTTGTCTTCCCGTTCCGGCGTCGTCGCGACATTGGCCACCTGCACGGACCGCGAACGGTCGCTCGCCAATTCCCTCAGGGCTCGCCCCTGATTCATTTCCGGGCTGCGCACGATCGTGTAGGGACCGTATTCCGGAGTCTTTTGCAGCGCCAGATCCAGCAGCGCGTGTATCGCAGGGCTGTCGTAGTTGCGGTACCAGAGGATAATCTGTTGAGGTGGTTCTGCTTCGGCGTGCTCGTCTGACGGGGATGCGGCAACCGGCTGCATCAGGCATGCGGCAACCAGGCAGCCCCGGCAAAGCGAGATCAGGATATGGGGGATAAGGGCCATGGGCTCTGCCTGGTCAGCCCCCGATGAGAATCCTCGGCGTAACAACACAGCACGTCCTATGCGGTACCACTTCTGTCAGTGTAGCGGCTTTGGCCACGACGGCGGTCAGTGAAACATTAAATGATGACAAATGTTGTATCCCGGGTCCCATTTTGGGAATCTGCGGTTCACTGTGAAAGGGATGACACCATGCGAAATCGACTGATAGCAATGACCGGCGACTGGCTGGCCGGCCTGGATCCGGAAGCGGGGCTGGAAAAGCCGTTGAACTGGCTGCAGCGCCATGGCGGCCTGCGGATGGTGAACCGGCTGGTCGGCTTATCGATTCCATTCGCCACCCGCAACCGGTTCCGTGTCGAGGCGGTCAGCCGGGGCTACGTACGGGCGCGCATTGCGCTCAAGGGCAACCGCAATCACTTTGGCAGCCTCTACGCCGGCGCCTATTTCCTGGTGGCGGAAATTCCGGGCGGTGTGATGACGCTCTTCGACCTGGGGCCCGATTACATCCCCATCCTCAAGGAAATGTCACTGCAATTTCTGGAACCGGCCAACAGTGACGTGACCATCGAATTGAGCATGTCCGAAACCACACGCCAAGCGATCCAGGCGGATGCGGACACCACGGGCCGTGCGGCTTTTACGCTGGAAGGCGAACTGAAAGACGAAACCGGCACGCTGGTCGCCCGTTCAACAGCGCATTACCGGGTGCGGAAGAAAGGATTTGAGCAAGCCATTGGCCACCCGTAGGTTGGGCTGACGCAGGAAGCCCAACAAATCGTGTCCAGGCATCTCAATATTTCCGGATTGCGCGCCTCTCTAAGGCACTATACATTTCCGGCGACTGGCAACAACCGTTGGGCATTAAAGCTTCGTCTTCGGGATAGCGCCTGTTGGGCTTCCTGCGTCAGCCCAACCTACAGTCAGCCCACGCAGGATTGCCAGGTAAAGTTCAGTCCAGCGTCCCGAGCACCTCTAGAAACTTCGCGCCGTATTTTTCCAACTTCGCCGCACCGATGCCGCTGATTTCGCCCATGGCCTCAAGATCCCGGGGTTTCTGGTCCAGCATGGCGAGCAGGGTGGCGTCGTGGAAGATGACGTAGGGTGGGACGCCCTGTTCGTCGGCCAGTTCCTTGCGGCGGGCACGGAGCTTTTCCCAGCCATCAGGATCGCTGACCACCAGCTGGCGTTTGCTGCCACCGGCGCTGCCTTTGCTGGTTTTCTTGCGTTCCGGATCCTGCCGCAGCCAGACCGTTTCTTCGCCTCGCAGAAGAGGGCGGCAGGTTTCGGTCAGGCTGAGCGCGCCGTAGCCTTCGGCGTCCGCCTGCAGCGAGCCGTTGGCCACCAATTGCCGGAACACGCTCTTCCATTGCCGGGCTGACATATCGGCGCCAATGCCAAAGGTGCTGACCTTGTCGTGTCCCATGCTGCGAATGCGTTCGTTTTCGGCGCCGCGCAGCACATCGATCAGGTAGTTGACGCCGAATCGCTGGCCGGTCCGGAACACGCAGGACAGCGCTTTCTGCACAGCCACGGTGGCGTCCCAGGTTTTCGGCGGCTCAAGGCAGGTGTCGCAGTTGCCGCAAGGTTCCGGCAGTTCATCGCCGAAGTAGCGCAGCAGAACCTGGCGGCGGCAGTCCACCACCTCACAGAGCCCCAGCATCGCATCCAGCTTCTGGCGTTCGACGCGCTTGAACTGATCGTTGCCCGGCGAGGACTCCAGCATTTGCCGCAGTTTAATCACATCCTGCAGGCCATAGACCATCCAGGCATTGGAGGGCGCGTCATCACGCCCCGCGCGGCCGGTTTCCTGGTAATAGGCTTCGATACTCTTGGGCAGATCGAGGTGGGCGACAAAGCGCACGTCGGGCTTATCGATCCCCATGCCGAAAGCGATGGTAGCGACAATAATGATGCCGTCTTCCCGCAGGAAGCGCTCCTGGTGCGCGGCTCGCGTATCCGCCGGCAGCCCCGCGTGGTAGGGCAGTGCGGCATAGCCCTTGTCGCTCAGCATCTTGGCGGTGGCTTCTACCTTGTTGCGCGACAGGCAATAGACAATCCCGGAATCGCCCTGATGTTCCTCTTTAATAAACGCCAATAACTGTTTGTTGGCGTTGTCTTTCTCAGCGATTCGATACTGGATGTTGGGACGATCGAAACTGCTGACAAAGTGGCGGGCGTCGGTCAGATGCAGGCGCTCGGCGATTTCCTTGCGGGTGCGCTCGTCGGCCGTGGCGGTCAAGGCGATCCGGGGAACGGCCGGAAATTCCCGCTCCAGCATGTCCAGGGACAGGTAGTCCTCCCGGAAGTCATGCCCCCACTGGGACACACAGTGCGCCTCATCGATGGCGAACAGGGACAGCGGTGCCTGGTGCAATAGCTGCTGCATGCGCGGCTGGAGCAACCGCTCCGGCGCGCAGTAGAGCAGGTCGAGTTCCCCCTGGACCAGCGCGTTCTCGATATCCCGGGCTTCATCCGGCCACTGGGTGGAATTCAGGAAGGCGGCACGAATTCCGGCCTGGTTCAGTGCCGCCACCTGATCCTGCATCAATGCGATCAGTGGGGATATGACGATACCTACGCCCGGCCTCACCACGGCCGGCACCTGATAACAAAGTGATTTACCGCCGCCGGTGGGCATCAGTACCAGGGCGTCTTCACCCTGCAACAACGCCTCGACCACGTCCCCCTGGAGCGGACGGAAATCCTCGAAACCGAAGGTGTCGTGCAGCACCGTCTGGGCACGGACTTTGAGGCTTTCGGGATCGGTGGCCGGTGGCGTTTCGGTCAGGGTCATAGAAGGTTCAGGGCGGCAGATGAATGGAAGGCGAGAAGGATACCAGAGACAGGGCCTTTTTCTCACCGTCGGGGACGGTACAATGTCGCCCTTTGATCTGGCGCGGTAGAATGGCGCCACCTAAACTTGCCGACAGGTCTTTGACTCGGCGACCTGAACGTCGCCCGCCCAAGGCCATGGCATGGATGGGCATAGCCAGCGGTTATCGCCCCAGAAAAATATCCAACAAGGACACCATGCAGGATTTTGATGCAATTCGGCCGTACCGGGATGATGAAACCCCGGATGCCATCAGCCGCCTGGTCAACGACCCGGAGTTCCTGACGCTTATCGGCCGCTTCAAGGCGCCCACCATGACCCGTCTCGCGCCCGCGGTGACCCGCTTCTGGATCAGCCGCTGGCTGAAGCGCGAGTTCGGCAGTGTGGATTCCATTGGCAGCCTGCAGGCTCGCCTTAACCCCCTCGTGGGTCAATTGATCGAGAGAACCACCACCCGGCTCAGTCATTCCGGACTTGAGGGACTGGATAAGGACACGGCCTACGTGTTCATCTCCAACCATCGGGACATTGTATTCGATCCCATGGTGGTCAATTACCTGCTACATGAGAACAAGCAGCAGACCACTCGCATCGCCATCGGCGACAACCTGCTCCAGAACCGGCTGTTTGCCGAGATGATGCGCCTCAACAAGAGTTTCGTGGTCAAGCGCAACATGTCGAGCCCGAGGGAGATGCGGGACGCCTACCAGACGCTCTCGGCGTTCATCCATCATTCGATCGAGGACAACCAGAGCATCTGGATCGCCCAGCGTGAAGGGCGCGCAAAGGATGGCCTGGACCTGACGGATCCGGCGATCATCAAGATGTTCTACATGAGCCAGAAGAAGTCCGGCATCAGCTTTGCCGAATCGATGAATCGACTACGCATCGTGCCGGTTTCCATCGCCTACGAATACGACCCCTGCGATGTGCCCAAGGCGCGCGAGCTGGAGGCTCGTGCCCGCACCGGCTCCTACCAGAAGCACGCCGATGAGGACACCGATCAGATCGTGCAGGGCCTGACCGGATTCAAGGGCCATGTGCACGTGCATTTCGGGGCGCCCATCAGCGACTCGCCGGATTCGGCGAAAGAACTGGCCGCGCGCATCGATGAGGACATGCATCGCCATTACCACCTGCATGCCTCCAACCTCATTGCCTACGACATGAGCCAGGTAAACCAGTTGAGCCATCAGACGGAACCCCAGGTCCCGGAAACCATCGAAACCGCAGAGGCCTGGTCACCAGCGGATATCGAAGCCGCACGGTCCGAACTGGAGCGGCGCCTGGGTGCCGTGGACCGGGCATTACATCCCTTCCTGCTGGCGATGTACGCCAACCCGGTGAACAGTATGCTGAAAGCCCTGGCGCCGCCGCTGACGGACGGCTGATCCGGTCATGAACCACCTCGCGCACCTGTTTCTGGCCCAGCCGACAACGCCTTCACGCGTTGGCAATCTGCTGGGGGATTTCGCCCGGGGTGTGGATACCGAGGCGCTGACGGCGCCGGTTCGTCATGGCTTGCAGAATCACTGGACGGTGGACGCCTACACCGACCAGCATCCGGAGGTCCGGGCCTCCAAGGCCCTGTTCTCGTCACGCCGTCGGCGTTTTGCGGGCATTGCACTGGATGTGCTGTACGACCACTTCCTGATTCGCCACTGGGCCACCTTCGCGGCGGTCGACTTCGACGCCTTTGTGGCCGGGGCCTACGCTGACCTGGAGGCCGGCGAGCACCTGATGCCGTCCCATATGGCGACGGTTGTCGGACGGATGATTCGTCACGACTGGTTTGATGCCTACCGGGATCTGGAGCAGGTGGGGTTCGCGCTGGACCGGATTGCCGGCCGCATCCGCTTTGCCAATCGCTTTGACGGTGTCATCGAAGAGATCCGGGGCCATGATGAAGAACTGGAGCGCCATTTCCTGGAGTTCATGCCCGAGCTGATTGCCCACGTGCAAAGCCGCCAGACGGAAACACCGATCGAATCCACCGCAGGTGAGCCCTGGCACTGGATTCGATACACTGCCGACGAATCCCAATCCTGAAAACAGACGCTGTGAGGTAATTGTGACCACACTCAAGACCATTGAACTCGAAACCCGGCCGAATCCCGATGCCGCCGTCATCTGGCTGCACGGCCTGGGTGCCAGCGGCCACGATTTCGAACCGGTGGTGCCGGAGCTGCGGCTGCCGCAGGACGCCGGTATCCGGTTTATTTTCCCTCACGCGCCCAACCTGCCGGTGACCATCAACGGCGGCATGCACATGCCGGCCTGGTACGACATCAAGGCGATGGACATTGATCGCACCGTCGATGAAGCGCAGCTGCGTCAATCCGCCGATGCGATCGTGGAGCTGATCGAGCAGGAGATCGCCCGGGGCATCGACAGCAAGCGGATTGTCATCGCCGGCTTCTCGCAGGGCGGGGCGGTGGCTTATGAAGTGGGGCTGAGCTACGACAAGCCACTGGCAGGCATTCTGGGCCTGTCCACTTATTTCGCGACCGCCCAGTCCATCAAGCCCTCCGAGGCCAATCGAGCCATCCCCATCCGGATCTACCACGGCACGCACGATCCGATGGTGCCCGAAAGCCTGGGCAAAAAGAGCGTACAGACCCTGCAGGACATGGGCTACGACGTGAGCTACGAAACCTATCCGATGGACCACAGCGTCTGTCTGGAGGAAATCCTGGATATCGGTCAGTTCCTCAGCAAACACCTTAACCTGGGCTGATTGCCGTGTTTTTTCGCCGACGTTCCAGAATGACGCCACAAAAGGTGATTGTGCGCGTCACCATCCTGGCGCTGCTGATCATGCTGGCGTCGGCGATTTCCAAGGGCGTGCTGTTTCATTCGGTGCTGGCGCCGGACGAGACCGGTCGCCAGCCGATTGAGAAGGCATCCGCGGACAAGGCGGTGTCAGGTTCGCCAGAAAGCCGGCGAGAAGAGGATAATCACGCTCAGTAGCTCCAGACGCCCCAGGATCATGCCGGCACTGAGGATCCACTTGGCGGCGTCTGGCAGGGACGCGAAATTGCCGGCGGGGCCGATCACCGGGCCCAGGCCGGGTCCCACGTTGGTCAGCGCCGTAATGGACGCGGTCAGCGCCGTGGTGAGGTCCACGTTCATCAGCGACAGGCACAGCGTCATCACCGCCATACACATCAGGAACACGAAGACGTAGGCAATCATCGACGCGATGATCTCGTCACTCACGGCCCGCCCGTTAAAGTTCCGGGTCAGCACCGCGCGAGGGTGCAACAGGCGCCGGAACTGCTCCCGCAATACCATGAACGACAGCTGGAAGCGGAAGATCTTCATGCCGCCGCTGGTCGAGCCGGAACAGCCGCCGATGAAGGTCAGGAAGAAGAACGCCACGCTGGTGAATGATCCCCATTGCAGGTAATCCTCCGAGGCGTAGCCGGTGGTGGTCACGATCGACGTCACGTTGAACAGCGCCGACACGAACAGGTCCACCGGGTGCTCCTCGTGCATCCAGAGCCGGTAAACCGTCATCACCAGCGCCGCCGCCACCAGTAGCCCCAGGAACGCCCGCACTTGCTGGTCCCGGAACAGGACCCAGTGCTGGCCATGCAGCTCCCGCACGAACAGGAAGAACGGCATGCTGCCGAGGGCCATGAAGATCGAGGATTCAAACAGGATCAGGTTGGAATCGAACTGGCCCATGGACTGATCGGAGGTGGAGTAGCCCCCGGTCGAAATCGTGGTAAAGGCATGGTTCACGGCATTAAACAGGGTCATGCCGGACGCCCAGTAAATGAGGATGCAGGCCAGCGTGAGGCCACAGTAGACAAACAGCAGGCCGCGACTCAGGCTCTTCATCCGCGGCAGCGCTTTTTCCGTCCATTCCGACGATTCGGTCGCGAACAGGCGCATACCACCAATCCCCAGGAAAGGCAGGACGGCCACGAACATGCCGATGATCCCGATGCCGCCGATCCACTGGATGATCGAACGCCACAGCAGGATGTCCGGCGACATGGCGTCCAGGCCACTCAGCACCGTGGAGCCGGTCGTGGTGATGCCCGAGAAACTCTCGAAAATGGCATCTGTCATCGACAGGTCCAGGTTGCTGTAATACAAGGGCAGGGCGCACAGGATAGAGATGATCAGCCAGCTGCTGACGGTCAGCACGAACATGTACCGGGGCTGGAGCCGATGCGAACGGTTGCGGGTCAGCAGAATGCCGATGACCGCTGCCGCGAGGACACCGATGGCCGGATAGGTAAATGCGGTCGTGTTGGCGCTGGCATCACCCAGAAACAGCACGGCAGGAATGGCCATGAAGATGCTGAGCAGCACCATCATGATGCTAACGATATAGGTAACGGGAGACAGGTTTCTCATTCAGAACAACGTCATTCCATGAACGGCCGACCGGTCGCGATGCGCGAAGGGTACCTTCAAGCGCCGCGAAAGGCGAATGTTGTCATAATCCTAGTCAATAAGGGAGGCCATGACCGCTGTTTTCATGTTTTCCATCGAAACAAACCGGAGCAGGTTTCCGGGGAACCATCCCGGTCTCCGTGACTCGAACCAGAAACATACGGTACACACCGCTTCGCCCGGCAGAAATGACAACGTTCGAGGCCACCACCATGCCATTGTCCCGACGCGTTTTAATCCAGGGTTTCCTGGTTCCTGTTCTTGCCTTCAGTCTCTCCAGCGCCGTGGTCGCGGAGCCGGTCAAACGCTGGGAAAGCGGTTCCGAATCGACGGATACCGTGGAACTCTTCACCTCCGAGGGCTGCAGCAGCTGCCCGCCCGCAGATCGCTGGCTGTCATCCCTGAAATCCAGGCCCGGTGTATTCCAGTCCTTCATCCCGCTGGCGTTCCATGTGGATTACTGGGATTACATAGGCTGGAAGGATCGCATGGCCGATCCGGCCTTCAGTGCTCGCCAGCGTGATTATGTGGCCGCAGGGGATGTCAGCCAGGCCTACACGCCGGGCATCGTCGTTAACAGCCACGAATGGCGCGATTGGTTTCAGGGGCATCGGGATTGGCAGTCAACACCGGCCAAAGTAGGCAAGATGACCGCCACGCTGGACGGACAGGAGCGGCTGACGGTGGCGTACGCGGGGTATCAGCCGGGACAGCGGCTCAATGTGGCCTATCTCGGGATGGGGATGACGTCCGAAGTGAAAGCCGGAGAAAACCGGGGCCGCGAGTTGACTCACGATTTTGTGGTGCTGGATGTGGCTCGCCCGGAAGGCGGGTCGCCGTGGTCGGTCACTTTGCCGCCCAGGCCACAGGCCGGGCAGGCCCGAACCGCGCTGGCTGTCTGGGTGTCACCGCCGGGCAGCCCGGAAATCGTCCAGGCTGTCGGCGGCTATCTGGATTGATGGCGTCGGCTTACATCGGCAGACGATCGGCTTTGGCCAGGAACGCCCGCGCCTCATCCGGAAGCACTTTCACGTCGAGGTGACTGTTGACGCGGGATGACCGCATGCGCACCTCGACCGGGCTGCTCTGACTGGCAATATACTGCAGCGTCGATTCATCCAGGTTGGCCACGCCGTATTCGGTGTGCGCGCATCCGTAATCGTTGCAGGTCATGTCCGCGCCCTGCCAGGCCAGCGGCAGGGTGACCGGCTCGCCGTTCTGGCTGAATTGCAGCTGGTCCCAACGTTTCCAGTCTTCGGAATTGACCAGCAGGTTGATCTGATAGACCTTCTGGCCGCTCTGTTTATCGATAGACGCGGCGAAGAAGTAATCGGATGGCGACGGGAAGCCGGTGAAGGGCTGATCGTACAGCTCCGAAGTGACGAGGATCTGGTCCTGGAGGTCATCCGTCGCGTATTTGACCGAGATGCCATCGGTCGTGGTAGTGGCACATCCGGTAAGCAGGCCTGCAGTGAGCAAACCCAGGCCTAACAGCGTGTTGCGTTTCATTCGTCGTTCCCTCTCTGTCTTACAGACATCGCCTCTATTATACGGCGCCCGCCGGCTCACAGACGATGGTTGAAAATGCGCATGTACGAGACGCTATGCTGACGCCATCCATCGTTTTAATGATGTGGCGAATTCGACATAAAAGATGTCAGAAATGCCAAATCGAACCTGCAATTTTCATGGGAGGCCATGACAACGGTCAGGTAGACACCACCTGTTCGCAGATTACGTTCAGGCAGCCGGGTTGGCAGGTCACATCCAGTGGCGTTTTGCCGGCGACGTCACCGTCCGCCGTAACGGTTTTTGGCTTGCGGGTAACCACTCGGCTCCAGGGGCTTTTCAGGTGCACGATCGTATCGGTGTGCCCGGGCGAGCGGCGCAGGATACGCACTCTCAGGAAGGTGAGCAAAAGCCGGAGCAAAGACCGGGGTTTGACGGCGACAATATCCAGTTGGCCATCGTTGGCGGAGGCTTCAGGAATCTCATTGCCGCCGCCAAAAAACGCCCCGGTTGCTACCGCGATCGATAGCCAGCGCCCGGCGATGGTGCCGTTCTCACACTCGATAATGGCCCGGAAACCCCGTTTGTCCGTCACCCGGCGCAGTAATGTGGCAACGTAACTGAAGCGTCCCAGGAGCCGCTTGGTCTGACCGGACGATTCCCGCACCGGCCAGGTTCCCAGACCGATGTGGGCGACATTCAGAAAAATCTGGTCGTCAAAACGGGCCACATCCAGCCAATGCGTTTTACCGCTGGCTATCAGTTCACACAGGGCGACCGGATCTTCGGGCAACCCCAGATTGCGGGCGAAATCGTTAGCCGTTCCGGAGGGCAGGATGCCGAGGGTGGCGCCGGTGTCCAGGCACAGGGCGGCGGCGCGGTTGACCGAGCCATCACCTCCGGCCGCCAGCACCCGGTCATCGGATTGCACCCGCCGCATCCACCCCTGATCCTCCAGGTCGCAGATTTCCAATCCGGTCACGCCCGCGTCGGTGAGCCGTGGAGACCAGAAATCGGCACCGCGCTGGCCGTCGCCCGCCTTGGGATTGGCTATTAACCAGGTCGTCATGGTGTCCTTACCCTCACTGGCCGGGATCGTCTGGAGTGGTACCCATCCTTTATAGAGGAGCAGGCCCCCGGATGCCATATTCACCACAGGGACGCCGGCTTCGTGGAAGGATCAGTGACCGGTGTGGGCCTGCCAGACGGCTTCGACCCGGGCCAGCGCCGCCTGCTTGTCGGCGTCGCTCAACCAGCTCCCTTCAAAGCTGTTTCGTGCCAGCTGGACGACTTGCTCGGGCGTCAGGTGAAGATGCTCGATCATGGCGTGGAAGTTGGCGTTGACGTAGCCGCCGAAGTAGGCGGGATCGTCTGAGTTCAGCGTAACGTGCAACCCTTTTTCCAGCATGGTTGGTAAGGGATGATCATCCAGCGTGTCGACGACGCACAGCCGGAGGTTGGACAGGGGGCAGACCGTCAGCGTGAGGCCTTTCTCGGCAATCAGCGCGGTGAGCTGTTCGTCTTCCAGGGCCCGGTTGCCGTGGTCAATGCGTTGAATTTCCAGTTGCTTGATGGCCTGCCAGACGTAATCGGGCGGGCCTTCCTCCCCGGCATGGGCGGTTACTTTGAGCCCCAGGTCCCGGCAACGCTTGAACACCCGCTCGAACTTCTCCGGCGGATGGCCCATTTCCGAGGAATCGAGTCCGATGCCATCGATTCGGTCGAGGTAAGGGGTCGCCAGCTCCAACGTCTCGAAAGCACTGTCTTCACTCAGGTGGCGCAGGAAGGAAAGGATCAGACGAAAGCTGATCCCCAGCTTGTCACGCCCATCGCACAGTGCCTTGTAGGTGCCATTGAACTGGATGTCGAAGGCGATGCCCCGTTCCAGGTGGGCCTGAGGATCGAAGAACACTTCAGTATGGACCACGTTGTCAGCCTGGCAGTGCTCGAGATAGGCCCAGGTCAGGTCGTAGAAATCCTGTTCGGTCAACAGGACCGACATCCCGCTGTAATAGAGATCCAGGAATTCCTGCAGGTTGTTGAACTGGTAGGCCTGGCGCAACGCCGCTTCGTCCGGGTAGGGGAGGCTCACACCATTGCGGCGGGCCAGGGCGAACATCAGTTCCGGCTCCAGACTCCCTTCCAGGTGCATATGAAGCTCCGCCTTGGGCAGTTTGTCGGCGAGGGCGAGAGTGGACTCGGTCATACCATTTCCTTGAAAGCAATTTTCGAGAACCTTATCACAGTCGCTCAAGCCGCGTCCCAGCGGGCTCGAACGCTGATTAGCCGATGCCATGTGAATGTTTAATTTTTGCACTCGGCCATTTGCGTCTACGCTTTTTTAACAGCACCGAAGGACGTAGTGGTGCCAGCGCGGCAAGGGAGGCCTTGCGCTGCCCTTGCCGGGATAAAAACTCCGAGGAATGGAGAAAAAAATGAAACTGGCTATATCGAATGTGGCCCTGGGACTGGGGTCATGTCTTCTTGCTTTCAACTTGCAGGCAGCGCCTCAGCTGCCGATCGATCAACCCTCCACCAGCGACCTGCTGAACCGCTTCTGGAGCCCGGATCACCTGGGTTTCTTTGAATGTCGCGCCGGCATATTGAACAGCACGCCGTTTGGGCTGCCGCGCTGCATGCAGGTGGAGAACATCAAGTATCACGAACAGATGCTGTACAGCATCGCCCAGGCCAACGACGGCAATCGGGCGGCCGGTCTGCCCGGCTACCAGTCGTCGGTGGACTATGTGAAATCGACGCTGGAAAGCGCGGGTTACGATGTGACCGTTCAGACGTTCCCGTTCACCGCGTTCTATCCCGAAGCCGACGGCGAACTGGCCGCAACGGCGCCTACGCCTGAGAGTTACGTGTGGGAGGAGGACTTCAACTACCTGTCCCAGACTGAGCCTGGCAACGTGACCGGACCCGTCGTGCCGGTTGACCTGGACCTGGGCGCGGGGAACGCCTCGACCAGTGGCTGCGAGCCTGCGGATTTCGCCGGCTTCCCGGCAGGGGCCATCGCGCTGGTGCAACGAGGCGCCTGCAACTTCGGCCTCAAGGCCGAGAACGCCGCAAACGCCGGTGCCGTTGGCGTAATCATCTTCAATCAGGGCGACACGGAAGATCGAACCGGGCTGATCAGCGCCACCCTGGGTGAAGATTACTCCGGCGGTATTCCGGTGTTCTTTGCAACTTACGACAACGGCGTAGCCTGGGCCCAGACCGACGGCCTGGAACTGAACATGGTCGCCAACGTCGTGCGTGAGCAAACCGAAACCTACAACGTGGTGACCAATTCCCGGCGCGGTGATTCGGATAACGTCGTGATGGTTGGTGCCCATCTGGATTCGGTCTACGACGGTGCTGGCATCAATGACAATGGCTCTGGGTCTTCGGCGCTGTTGGAGCTGGCGCTGCAAATGAAGCGGGCGCATCCGCATAACCAGGTTCGCTTTGCCTGGTGGGGCGCGGAAGAAGCCGGTCTGGTGGGGTCGACTTACTACGTCGACAGCCTGTCGGACGAGGAAAAAGGGCGCATCAAGGCGTACCTGAACTTCGACATGATCGCCTCGCCCAACTTCGCCTACTTCATCTACGACGGCGATGGTTCGGACTTTGGTCTTGAGGGACCGCCCGGATCGGCTGCCATCGAAAGCCTGTTTGAGGAGTACTTCAATCTCCGCGGACTGCCGTCCGAGGGCACGGAAATCGATTTCCGCTCTGATTATGCGGCTTATTTCGACAACGACATCGCCTTCGGTGGCCTCTTCACCGGCGCGGAAGTGTTGAAGACACAAGAGCAGGCCGACAAATTCGGTGGCGAGGCGGATGTGGCGTTCGACCCCTGCTATCACGCTGCCTGCGACGACATCACCAATCTCGATGACGAGGCGTTTGAAATCAACGCCGATGCCGTCGCCTTTGTGACCAGCTGGCTTTCCCTGTCGACGCGCCTGATCGATGACGAGATCGAAGCCGCTGAGTCCTCAGAAAGCACCCTGGGTGCCCGGGCACTGTCGGTTGAACAGACTCTCGACGTCACCCATTGGGGGAATCACTGGATTAAGTAGTGAGGATAGGTGAGGGGAGGCAACCGCCTCCCTGAGCGCCGGTTAAGAAATCAAAGCAAAAAAATACAAATGATTGCTTATTAAAGCGTTTGATTTGGTGCTAATTTCAGGTCATCGGTATATCGAGTTGGCCACATCGCGACAGAATTGATAATGAGAAATGTGGCTAAGAGCAGTATAAGGACCATACAAATGAAGTGTTGCTGGGCAATGATTGCCACCAGTGCCTCCTTGCTATTAGCTGGATGTGGGGGTGGGGGTGGAGGCAGTAGTGACTCAGGCTCCCCGTCAGATAGTGCTGGCGCCTGTAAGTCCATTCAAGATGTTTCTGGCGTCGCACAAGCGTCGGGCAGCTATCAAGGGCTGATGAACATCAATGCTGCCGGAAATAGCGAAGCCCGTGCCTTTTTTGGCGCTAACGGAGAATTCCGGGTTATATCGAGTGATGGGTATCTTTCCGGGATGGTTCAAAGAGACGCTTCGAGTCTTTCAGTCGAAGATGGTCGAATAGGTATCGCTGGGTCGAACAGCAAACCTACATCAATCGTCCTGAGTGGGACGCTGGCAGTGGGTGATCGGCTCTCGTTATCCTCTACTTCACCGGATTTGACTACAACACTTGACTACCAACAACCGTCATCGTTTTGCATGAAGAACGGCGACTACGCGTCGACGTACAACAACGTTAATTCTACGACCAGCCTCACTGTGAGTAGCGATAATACAATAACGGGAGTGACCAAAATATCCGACTCCGCCGATAGTTGTGATGTCAACGGCTCGATAGCCGAAGATGACCATAGCATCTCCGGCGCGGCGTTTTCGTTGTCATTAACTCTGGCAAATTGCGGCATTTTAAATGGTGAATATCAGGGGCTTGGGGTTTTCGTTTATGACAGCAAGGGCATTGCAACTGACATCCGTTACATCATGGAAAGCGACAAAATTGCCTTCTTTGGCAAGCTCACCCGCTAACAACATGTTGTTTTAAACTGCCTGTCGGGTTAGACCCGACAGGACTTTCTGCTGCCTATTCTTTGGGTTGCGCGTTCGATGCCGACTTTTCCTGCCAATCTTCCGGCGCAAGTGAAGAACTAAGAATATCCAGCTTGGGCTTGTAAACGTCCGTGCGGACTTCAAGCATCCCCAGAATGGTATGGAACACATTGTCCTGGGAGAGCCGGTCATCTTTGTGCTGTCGAAGCTTGTCGATGTTCACGCTGTCATAGCTGCTGCCGAACCACATGACCGCTGGCACGTGCTTCTGTTCATCCGGTGCGATCATGTAGGGCAGTCCATGCAGGTAAACGTCATATTCGCCCAGGGATTCACCATGGTCGCTGAGGTAGAACATGGCCGTTTCAAATTGCGGGGTATAACGCTTCAGGACATCGATAACCTGGTCCAGAAAGTAGTCCGTGTACAAAATGGCGTTGTCATACGCATTAATGATTTCTTCCTGGCTGCATTCCTCAAGCTGACTGGTTTTGCAGACAGGCGTGTACCGCTCAAACTCCTTGGGGTAACGCTTGTAGTAGGCCGGCCCGTGATTCCCCATCTGGTGCAGCACGATGAAAATATCGCCCTTGGGGTGATTGCGGATGTAATCGTCCAGACCGGTCAGCATACCGGTATCCCGACATTCCTCGCCGCTGCATTCGGGGTTGGTGTCGGAGGATTTATAGCTGTGATATTCGACCCGGTCGGCCACGCCTTTTGAGCTGGAATTGTTGTCCAGCCAGAGGACGTTTGCGCCCGACTTGGCCAGTACATCCAGGGCGTTGGAGGTACTGTCCGCTTTTTCTTCGGAATAGTGGTCCCGGTCCAACTCGGAAAACATGCAGGGCACCGAGACCTGCGTGGACGTTCCGCAGGACCAGAAATTGCTGAAGTTGACCAGGTTTTCCTCTTTCTCAAGGAAGGGATTGGTGTCCCTCTTGTACCCGTTGAGCGAGAAATGATCGGCCCGTGCCGTTTCACCCACGACCATGATCACCAGCTCACGATCCTGATCTTCCGGCGGAATGTGGGCATCGTCGCCAATCGACGCAAATGCCCGGGGAGCGGTTTCAACATAGCGCCCGGCGAATTTGATCGTCGAGTAGATGTAGAACGTGGGGTTGGCGTAGTAACGAAGAATCTTGTGCTCGCGGAAAAATGACGCGTAGTAGTTGCCCAGGCTGACAATCAACACGGCGGCCAAGGCCAGCGATCCGCCGAACATCTTGGCCGAGGACAGCAGTTCCTTCTTGAAGGGTACCGGCTCGATTCGCACCCGCAAGACGAACAGCGACGGCAGGATGCCCATCAGAACCACATAGGCCACCAATCGCCAGGAAAACAGATCGCCGGCTTCGTCGACATTGGTGTGAACGACATTATTAAGCATGTCGGCATCGATCACGACGTTGTAGCTGTCCATGAAGTAGGCGGCAAAGGAAGACAGCATCAGCAACAGGATCAGAATAGGGCGGGTACTTCGTCCAAAACAGACCAGAGACAGCAGCAATACCAGTGCGGCTGTGAACACGACGGCAATCGACGCAATAAAGGGCGCTGTCGACCAGTCCAGCGGATAGACCTTGGTAATGTTGGAAAAGAACTGCTGATTGCCAACCAGCATCAGGAAAACCGAAACCAGCAGGATCAACTGGAACTTGGTCATCGTTGGCGAGAAAAGCCTGGAACGCGCCATAAATACCCTCGTCTGAAAATCTAGGTTCGTGCGGCTTTGCTAGTCCAGCCATCGACCCGGGTTGGGTGTCGTGAATATTTTGCGCTTGTCCGGATTGGGTGCCGGACAGGTCGGCGTCATCGCATCCCGCGACAGCAATATCCACGTTTCACTGTGCGCCACTCCCATGGGTTGGCCGTTCTGTATTCGGAAACAGTCCAGTTTTTCGCGGCTTGAAACCAGCACATAACGGTGTTCGGCGGCATTCATCCACTGCCAGGCGGTTCGCTCCTGAACCTGGGGAGGATTGAAATAGCCAAACTGCGTCACGTCCATTTTAGAGAACAAGATGAACTGTTCCTTAAATTCGATGAGACCAAGTTCCGCATCCGGTTCACCGGCAACGGTGCTCTCCACGTTGGCAAGAATGTTTCGGGGGGTGCGGAACGGTTCCAGAACGGAATAGCCCCAGGTAGAAAGCAGTGCCCAGGTCAACGACATCGCCACCAGCAGGCGCAGGAGCGCGTGTTGTTTGCGCAGGAAGAACAGCGACATCAGCCAGATCAGGCCTGCCACAATCAACACACTGCCGGCCTCATGCAGCTGACCAAGATCCTTGGTGTAATCCGCGGCTTTCTCGACCAGTTTGGGCAGATTGCACCAGGCCAGTACGCCCACCGTGATCAGCACGACACCGAGCAGCGCCTGAATACCACCGATCAAGGGGCGGAACCAGCGGGCAAGCGGATAACCGGTGTACATCACCGCGAGGGATAAGGCGAACATCGGCAATGCCGGCAGGATATAAACGCCTCGTTTGCCCGGGCTCATGCTAAAGAAGAATACGACCAGAACAATCCAGCCCAGCATTAGGAACACGCCCGGCTCAGTGCGCCAAGCCTCTCGAAGACGGCCCAGCCCCGCCAGGAGCATCAACGGCAGCGGGAACCAGAGCGATGGAATCACATTGGCAATGAAGTAATACCAGGGTTGGATGTGGCCCCAGGAGTGCGCATAACGCTCCGCCGTCTGCTTGAACAGAATGTTGTCGCGATACTGCATGAACATCTCAGAGCCGCTAGCGTCCACATACAGCACCATCGGCACGAGCCAGGCGGCGGCCACCAACAGCATGACCACCGGTCCCAGCAGGCAGGTCCAGGTCGGCGCAACGGCCAAGGCGCCTTTGCGACGCCACGCCAGGTAAAATACCGGCACCATCATCAGCGCTGGCAGGAAGCCCACGCCCTTGGTAATGATGCCCAGCCCCATAAACGCCCAGGCCACGAAGTACCAGCCCCAGGCCGGCCCGGCCAGAAAGTGGCGCAGCAGGCCGTAGCAGCCGATGGTGATCCAGCAGGCCACCATCATGTCGATCTGGGCACTTTTGGCCTGGACGATGAACTGGGGAACCAGAAGCAGCAGGAGCATCGCGTTGCGGCCGACGCGAACGTTCCAGATCCGGGCTCCCAGATCAAAGACCAGGAACGCCGTGATCAACCCGCAGATGGCATTGGGAAGCAGGAAGCCCGCTTTCAGACTGCCGGTGAGCCAGTAGAAAAAGGCAATCGACCACATGAAGACCGGCGGTTTGTCCGGGTAGGGCTCGCCACCCCGCATGGGAATTAGCCACTGGCCGGAATCGACCATCTCCCGGGCGACTTCCGCAAACCGAGGCTCGTCGGCCGGCCACGGGGAGCGAAGTCCAATTCCCAGAAAAATCAGTACCGTTGCAAACGCCAGCAGAAACCAGACTACCCGGCTGTATTCATCACTGGTAAGCGTTTCATAGATTTGTTGTGACAGGGAAACAGAACGATTCATGGGACTTCACAGATCCTTTGTAACCAGTTCACCGATTTGACGGCTGCTGCGCGTGCGATAGAGGTATAGGCCGATGATGGATGCGACGATGAACAGCACGATGCTGAGAATCATCTTGCGGTGGTCGGATACCCCGATCCCGGCGCCCAATAGCGCAAACACCGCCATCTGGGGGATGTAGCCGACGAAACTGCCCGCCAGGAATGGCAGTAGCCGAATGTGCGTCGCGCCCGCCAGGAGATTGGTGATGAGGTTGCTGCCCACCGGGAGAAGCCGGATCATCAGGACTTTCAGGGCCGTTTTCTCGGCCAGCATGACCTGAACCTTGTCCAGGCGCTTGCCGAAACGGCGTCGTGCCCAATCGCCGACCAGAAAACGGGAGACCAGAAAGCACACCATAGCCCCCAGGGTTGTCAGCAGCGTCGAAACCGCCATTCCGATCCAGCCGCCCAACGCGTACCCGAAGACAAAGGCAAGAACCTGACGGGGACCGCCCGCGGCGGTGTAAACAATCGCCACCGCTGACATGAGCAGGAAAGCGGGCCAGCCTTCGTGGGCAAGGTAATCCGCCACCCATTGGCTATCGGCGATATGGACAAGCCAGTCCTGCTGCACGACAAACGCAGCCAGCGCCATCACGATCACCATGACGGACACTTTTTTCAGAAAACGCATGGCTAACCGGCCTTTGTATCATCAACACGGGCAATAACCGGCACCTTGGCGCGCCGCTGCAGCCACATGACACCGAACAGATCGACAATACCCACCCACACCCGGTTCCAGGCGGAGTATTTGGATTGGCCACGCTGCCGATCACGGTGACTGACCACAACCACTTCGATATCGCCACCCTGGCTGCGGATCAGGGCCGGCAGGAAACGGTGCATGTGGTCGAAGTAGGGCAGAGACAGGAACGTCGAACGGGGGAACAGTTTCAAGCCACAGCCGGTATCCGGACAGCCGTCATGGAGCAGGGCGTCCCGAACCCGGTTGGCAAGCTTGGACTGGAACCGTTTCCAGGCGGTGTCCTTGCGCGCCCGGCGGTAACCGGCAATGCAGAAAATGTCGTTTTTCATGGTTTTGGCGCATTCGATCATCGCCGGAATATCCGCCGGATCATTCTGCCCATCACCATCCATCGTCACGATCCACTCGCCATCCGCATGGCGCACCCCGGTCAGAACCGCCGTGCTCTGGCCAACGCTGTTCTGATGACGAATGCATTTGACCTCACACCCCAGACGTTCGCCGGTCCTGAGCGCCACGTCGCCAGTGCCATCACTGCTGCCATCGTCGACGACAATCACTTGAAACGGGACGACCCCGTCAACCGCCCGATGGATTTCCGCCACAAGTGGGTCAATGTTCTCACTTTCATCCTTGGCAGGAATGACGACAGAAACTTTCAATCCTAAAACTCCAGAGTCTTGACTAAACGATTAAACACTGTGAAACGGCAACGACTGTAGAGCGGTATGCGTAAATTTTGTCGCCGAAGAGTGCTACCCAGCACCAGCGCGCATAGGGTAACCCCGGCAATATCAAAATAAAGTCAAAGCCACCTCAAAGGTCAACGTATAGGCGGCGGCAGACAAAAACGGAGTGAAGTGTAGGCGGGTAGCCCTTGATTTTACAGTCACCGAAGTGATGGATGTTGTAAATTAACGCAATTTGCAACGGTTGACCTGGCGGGCTTCATTCCATGGCTGTTGCTCGGGCGGCCTCGCGAACCAGCCCCGCGCTCTGTAAATCCACTCGCAGAGCCTGAACCCGATCCCGATTGACGCCCAAATCGTAGAAACCCAGCCGTGACTGGGAGCGCACCTCAAGATGCCGCTGATCCTTAGTCACCAATATTTCCAGGTAATCCGGAAAGCCAAGTGAATCGCTGTAGCAAGTGATCTGCGCGTAACCAAATCGGGCGTTATCCAACGTCGCACCGGGTAGATCGAGGGCCACCGAAAGAATCCTTTTCCAGGCATCTTCAGTCAACGGTCCGGTCAGAGGCATACGAGGCACGTTATACAGGGATACCGAAGACTCGCTCGATACACAGTTGAGAAACGGCGTGCACCCATCGAGTTCAAAATCGGTCCCGGTCGGGGGAACCGTTCGCGTGGCACTGCATCCTGCCAGAAGGAGCAGCGCGCATAATGCGGAAGCCATGTGTCGCATCGCTGAGAACATACCTTGTCTGAAAAGTGGCTTGCCCAGTGTGAAAGCAATAAAGGTACGACGACGAACTCGGGCTGTCTCTTCGATTTATTGCTCTGGGCGAGGGAGAGTAGCAGAGGCGGCTATTTGGAGCACCGCTGGGTAGGACCGGATGGACGACCTCGCTAACCCCTAAACCTCCTGTTCTAAAAATCAGGTGGTTGCGGCAATTTTTTCACGCAAAGTGCTAAAGAGACTTAAAGTAGTTTCTAAAATCGTGCTGCCCGCTCTTAATTTACACAATGTACTAAATATCTCGCCGAGCGATTGTCGGGGCGATTACCAATCCCCACCTGAAATCGCAATTGAGGGTAAAGCTTCGCCAAGGGGGAGAAGCTACCCCTAAAAGATCCTGTCGAGCGGAAAGCTTGGCCGTGGGTAGTTCCTGCCGATAACTCTGCCTTGTGGTTACTGAAAGAGTGTTACTTTTCGGCTCGGGACCGGCTCCTTGCTTTTTATCCGGTTTTTCAGCTGCGGATAGGTAAGCTTCCTTATCGTTACTTGAAACGGCGTAAGGTGGCGGGTTTGTGATGATATCCGGTAGCCAAACTCTTCAGCCAATTGGTCGAACAGTCGATTCTGCTTTTCGATGTAATCTTTTTCAGCGAGCAACGTTGAGTCCGCTTCAATTACTTCAGGTCTCCTTTTGCCAAGACGTTCAAGCTCGACGGCGAAGTTGCCCATCTCGAGAGTGAAAAAGTCTTTAGCTCTCCATCTATGGTCTGGATCTGGTTTGAAGTGAATCCTCCAATGACGGCCAGATTGACTGATGGATACTCGCAAAGATTGTGAGCCAGCAAAATAGATAGCTCTCATGTCTGCTTCAGCAGTTCTCGCGAATGTAGGTATTACAATTAAGAAAATTCCAGATGCTGCAACTGAGGACCAAAAAATATCGCTGTAGTGTGACACTTCCGCGGGAAAGGCAAAGAACGACCCCTGAATTAGAAAGGATATGATGTTTACCGCTAGCGTCGTAAAGGCATTCACATAAATGACGGGTAAAAATACACAGCTGATCGCTAACGGAATTAGCACCCCAGGTAGGCCCGGGGCTGTGCGACCGATCAAACTGTCAGCCTTTAGTGAGCCGTTAACACCGTGCCATAGAGCTCGCACAGCCACTGCCCATAATAGAGCGCCAATAAAGATTGCCGCTTGATAAGGCATGTTTTGGAGAGACGTAGAAACCACATCAGCAAGGCTGTTGAAAACGACGCTTCGTCTATCTATTCCCAGATCAGTTTTCCATATTGTCAATACTAGCCCAGTAGTGATTGGGCCAAAGCTCAAAAAGTACAGCCATTTTATTGGAACTGTCATGATCCGTAACCGCCACCTCCGGTTGCCGGTGTAAAGTAGGGCATGCCACAACGAAGTCGCGTCGGGCGTTAGACATGGAATCACTCGCCCTGTCAGTTACTCCTGTCTTATGATTGGATTAGGGACCGGTAGGCGCGAATCATGGCCGATGACATACACTTCAACCGTGGACAGTGAGTGAGGCAAGGCATGATAGCATCGATTGAACTGGGTGACGTCCAAGTGACACTCACTGAGTTTGAGAAAAACCCAGGCGCATATTTAGGTGACCATATTGTCGCCGTGATGGATCATGGAAAGCCCGTTGGATACGCCATCGGTGCTGATATATTTGAGCATTTGGTAGCTTTAGTAGAGACGGGTGCCAAACAAACTGCGGTCCCGGGGCGGTTCCACCTGACGCCCGAACTCATGCAAAGGATTGCAAACGATGACGGCCGTTCTATTTTGAAAATGAGTCCAGATGACTTTGAAAACTTCTCTGAGTAACGACCGTTTGCATTAATCAGGGAACAAGGCTTTGCGACAAATCATGACACGCGTATCAAATTCATTTGAGCCATCCCACAGCCCGTTTTACGTCGTGGGTTTCGAAAAGACCGCTATTTGCTACACGTTTGTCCTATGAGCTCGGCCTTCTATATACCACGCAACCTACTTATTAATGGGCGAATATACACTGAAGCAGAACTATTGGCTTCGTCCAAATATGTGGTTGTTCTCGCGGAGCCGGGCGGTGGCAAGACGGAACTGATGCGCAGTCTCGCCGAACAGCTGAAAACGGAAACAATATCCGCAAATAAATTCCGAGTTTTAGGAGCAAAAACTAAAAAGTCGCCCTTGGTCATAGACGCCTTCGACGAACTCTCAAAAGTGGACGCGGCTGGAATCTACACGCTTCTAGGTCAGGCCAGCCAGGCAGAGCCAACCCATGTATATGTGTCGAGCCGGTCCAGTGAGTGGGATAACGCGTCCACGAGAGCATTTGAGGAATTTATCGGTCACGAACCTGTTGTGGCACAGCTATGTGAATTTGATGAGACGGAACAGCGAGCAATCTTTGAGCATCACGCGGAAGGGGAAGAGTTCTCAGCTTTTCAGGCCGAAGTGGCCCGTTTTGATTTAGACCCTTTACTACCAAATCCCCAATTTCTGAAGCTGTTTATCGACGCTTACATCGAGAGTGAACGGCATTTTTCTGATAAGCAATCGATCTTCACACAAGCCGTAGAGCGTCTGGCAAAAGAAACCAACGCGGCTGTTGCGAAACCGAACGTCGCGCTTTCAACCGCCCAGAAAGTTGACATCGCATCCGAGATTTTTGCCAAGCTCCTGCTGTCGGGCGCAGACGGTGTAAGTACGGTTGAGGCCAGCACCGATCGTATGTATCCGCTACTGGCGTCTTTGTACCTTCCCGCCGATGGCGTCAGCATCTTGGCTACCCGCCTGTTTAAGCCCAGCAACAGTGTGGATTTACATAATCCAGTTCATAAAATTGTTACCGAGTATTGCGCGGCTGGCTATCTCACGGGCCGGATCTCAGACCCAGCAGACTCCCTCACGCTCTCTCACTGCCTCCCCATCATTGCTCCAAACGCCACTGTGAGAGATGAGCTAAGAGGCCTGCTGGGTTGGATGGCCTGTCTCGGTATCAAACCTGTTCAAAGGGCTGCGATTGAACTCGACCCCTACGCTGTCTTGGCAAACGGTGATCCCTCTTTACTTGAGGCTTCTTCCAGGCGGTTGCTCTTGGAACGGCTAAAAAAAGTTGAAACCACGGATCCCTACTTTCGGAGAGGTGACTTTGGCCGTCGATTCAGTGTCGCCGGCTTTTTCAGTCAGGATGTCGTAGACACAATTAAACCGTTACTCATGGTCGGCGGTGCCGGACACCTTCGGACTCTGGTTCTCGAGCTCTTGGCTGACTCCCCGGCTATTGAGTTGTTGACGGACGAATTGCGCCAGCTTGTCCTATCGCCTGACGAAAACGAAACCTCTCGCTTGTTGGCCTCCAGATGTATTCTCAAACTGTCCGAGTATGATCATGTCGGCGCCTTATCTGTTCTTCTCTTTGAGGCAAGCCATGTTTCACTGAGAATCGCGGCCGAAACGATCGAACAGCTCGGGCCACAAACATTCGATCGCAACTTTCTGGCCGGATATTTCAAGGTTTGTTCGCACCTATACCCAACACGCGAAGAGCGCTTGGAGGCAGCTTCAGACATCGGTGCGCGTCTCTTCATAAAGCAGCTCATAGCCTGTCTCGAAGTGACAACACTTGAATGGCTTCTGGATGAACTGTCTAGAGGCTTGCAGTGCCGATGCGGCAAGGAGGCGTATGAGTGTGATTGTCGCACCGGAATGAGCAAGATCATTGGAGCAATGCTGGATCGTTTTTTCGAACTTCAGTCGCCGCCCTATGATCCCGTACGCGTCTGGGGTTGGGTCAATAAGCTGAACTTCCACGAACCCATGACTCCGGACCGAAGCTGGGCTGTTAGGGCGCTTGCCGAAACCAAGGAATTGCGCCACGGCATTCTCAAACATGTATTTGGGCGTTTAACAGAACAGGAACAGATTTTCACGATCAGAGTAACCAAATTCGATTGGCTCTCACATTCTGGTCTTCACTTTCAAGCTAGGGATGATGAATTCTTGGTTGACTACGCATACGAAACTGACAACCCCAACTTATGGGTACGTTTTGCTGCGCTGCATCAAAGACATCGAAATCAGGAAAAGAAAGGGCCGGATTTTCTGCGTCGTCATATGCGCGAGCAAGCGTTGGAAAAGCCAGCTTTCATGAAGGCCTGGGTCAAGGCCAACCGAGACGAAGCGTTGTTTCATCGAGAGCACGGGATATCCCGGCTGGGTCGTAACCGGAAAATTAACCGCCGCCGCAGGCGCCAAAACGAGACTCGGCTGGCTAACATCGAGTTTGTCCGAAACAATCGGGAGCTAATCGAAAGCGGTCAGCATTGGGGCTGCCTCGTTCGATTTTCCGGATTGGCGCTTCAGGCGCCACATGAAATTGAGCATGAATTCGGTGATGAAGCGATCGTTCGCAACGCACTTAAAAACTGCCTTGAGTTCATCACGCCGTACGTTCCCGGCCTAACCGAGCTCGCGCGACTTCAGTGTGCTTCCCAAGGCCTGCACTCGGAGACGATTCTTTACGCGAGCTGTCTAGAGCTCCTGCGTGAAAAGGGAAACCTGGAAGAGGTCGATACTGGGCTTCTGAAAGCGTTAAGAACCAACATTAATATGGGTTACCGAGACGTCTCTGCAGAAGACCGCCAGGCGCTGAAACATGAAGTAGACCGCTTGATTTTTCCCGATGCCCAGAGTGCCGAGCACTTTCTCCGGGAGTACCTTGAGCCCCAACTAGCAGAGGCAGGGTGCTCACACCCTGAAGTTGGTCTCTTGCGGTACGATGAAGCATTCGCCGATACGCGTGCTGCACTTTCAATCGAATGGCTTCGTCGGTTCCAGGACTTGGATCTGGAGTCGCTCGACGGTCTTTTTGAAGTCGCCGCCCAGCATGGGAATCGCCACGAACTGGCGAACATTATCTCAGACCGCACCGCCAAGTTTCTGTCCGACTGGCCTGTACCAACTGACAACGAAGACCTTGAGCGAAAGCGCAGATTCTGGTTTTTACGCGCTTGGTACTTTCTGAACAATCCACCGGATGCCTGTTGGAACTGGCTCAAAACCGAAAGAAACACCGTGCTTTTGCTTCAGGAGCAATCAGGCCGGACGGGTTTTGGCAACAAGTCGTATTGGCCCAAACTGACTTCGGAAATGGTCGAGAGCGTTCTGGAAGCTTTTATTCCTCAATGGCCCAAGGTTGACCTGCCGAGCCACTGGGACTCCAGCAGTCCGAAAGAGGAAATTGCTTACCGATTCCTGACCGAGGTCATCTGGTCAATGAGCTCATGCGACCCAGATGACGCCTTCCCGGTCCTGGACCGACTCATCTCAAATGCGCAATTCTCCGACTTGCATCAGGACCTAAAGGGTATTCGTGCCAGGCAAGTCAGAAAGAAGGCGCTAAGGGATTTTGAGCCCCCATCCCCCCAGGACATAGTGAGCTTACTGGACAATAATGAGGTTGTGACCGTAGAGGGGCTGCGTCAACTTGTTCTTGATGAACTTCAAAGCTATCAGGAGGCCATCGACGGCGGTGAATTCAATTCAGCCGATGTCTTTTATGAAAAGGGCGATCGATTGGACGAGATACGCTCCACTCTCATCATAGCCGAGCGTCTGAGTTTGAAGCTTGAGCCTCGCGGAATATCCATAACGCCCGAACATCAGCTAAAGGATGCTAAGCGAAGTGACTTTACAGCAACGAAGCTCCTTGATGGCAAGAAGCGATTGCTGGTGACCGAGGTGAAAGGTCAGTGGCACAGGGAGCTGTATGCGGCTGCTGCAACGCAGCTGCGCGAGCGCTACTCAATTCATCCAGCGGCAGAACAGCAAGGGATTTTTCTGGTCATCTGGTTTGGCCCGATGTACCCAGTTGCGGGAGCCAAGAGGCATTCTGTGGCAAACGCCAAGGAGCTTAAATTGTCGATCCAAGACGCTTTACCGTCGGAACTCACCGGGACGATTGATATCTTCGTGTTGGACGTCTCGAGAACATCATAGCGGCGTGACCCGACCTATGACAGGGCTCGCCACTTGTTCCACAGTCATCGTTCCTGATTCAAGTCGAGCCAGGGCCTTAACTGATCGACGTCTGCGTTTTAGGTTGAACGATTGGGATAATTCAGAAGTTCGGATTCCAGCGACCAGTCCATGTAGCGCAACAACCGCACCATATTGCGGGCATCATCTACCCCGCGATGATGATGTCCCTCAAAAGAAAGCCCGTGATACTCCAGCGCGTGAGCCAATCCGTTTTTGCGTTTTTGCCCCGTCGTGCGGCGCCAGAGGCGCTTTAGGTTCAGGTGAGGGCTCTCTATGAATGTTGGCACGCGACCATGCTTCTCGCCGTCGGCAAGAATGTGCAGTCGATCATAGTTTCCCCAGCTACACCAGATAAACGACCCGGCCGGCATGCCCAGCCAATCCTCCAGCATCATGCTGGCCCCTGGAAACGCCGGTGCTTCGTCGACCATGGCCTGGGTGATGCCGGTCAGCGCCTGGCAGAAACCGGAAAGCTCTGGCGAGTCACTCGGTTTGACCAAAAAAGACCGACTATCCAGAAGATTACCGTCTCGGGTTGCCAGTGCACAGCCGAGCTCAATGATGTCCATGTTCCACACGCTCTGCGGGTTACCGGAAGGTGCCGTTCGGTTTTCCCAGCATGTGGCCTCAAGGTCGATTATCAGAAGAGGGGCGTTCTTGTTCCGAGCATTGCTCATTCAGACTTTCCTTGGACGTGCTACAGCCCGCTTACATTACAGTACTGGCGCAAATCAAGCGAAGGCATCCGTTACACGAAGTTTTACTCTTCCCATCGGGCCCAACGCCCGCGATACCAGGGGTTTCCGAGGCCTGCGAGTTCCTCGAGTTCATATACCAGTGATGGGAAAAGTGGGTTGAACACGCATGGCTGCCAAAGGCGATTACAATGCGATCGCCATTTCAGACGGCAAACCAACGACCGGCCGGCCCATTGATTGTTGTGTGTGTACACCAGGCCGGGCGGTAAAGTGATGTTGATGTTGTCCAGTGGGTTCTCTGCAGTACACCACACGCGCAGCCTATCGTTGTCGACGCTTAGGGCCATCATCGCAGAGTCAGCCGGAGCGGGTTGCCAGCGGTTGGCTGCGCTGTACAGGTCCGGAGGGTTCTGATAGCGACACTTGACGTAACGATCGAGCAAGAAGCAGGACAGGTCAAACAGCTCTTTGAAAATTTGCAGAAGGCTGCGTTCATAAAACCATCGTCGAAAGCCGAGGCTGGGCCGGAACTGATTCGCGGAGAAGTCGGCACCCTCACCATCGAGAGTGAGAACGGCTCTCTCAAGCAGGGCAGGCCATCCGGCGTAACCTAATGTCTGGGTGAAGTAAATATGGCCAGAAGTTAAGGCATTTTGCGGCGACCGGTAACGCTGCGTAACAACCAGCCACCAAAGTGCGAACGCTAAGCAAAAGGGGCAGGGTGCCGAACTTTGTTTGAGGATGGTTGGAAAAGACTCACACGTGAAATCGGCAAGCGTTAGCGTGTGACCGACTGGTGCATGACGCTCCACCCAGCCCGTAATCTGTCGGGCACAGTAGGCAACGCTTCGCAATCGCGCTGAGTATGCCGGACGAATCATTCGTTCGACCCTTCCACTGTGTCGCCACCAGGTTCGATACGAAATGCTTGGTGGTGTCCAAGGGCGAAGCGGGGTGTCTGTGTAAATAATCGACCGGTTCATCAGACTCACCCCGAGAGCGCGCAGCTCGGCTGCAGAGAATTCGGGGTGCCAGGACTGCTGGAACGTCGGAAACCATTGAGAACCCACAGTCAAGGGCGTCCAGCAGGGATGTCGCTCTAGATTCGCCCAGTACAAGGCATCGAGTTCATCCATCCAAGCCCACGATTTCGCCGAAGCCATGGCCGAGTGATTCTTCTCAACGAAGGCGCTGAGCCGGACTAGCGGCTTGAACTGATCGGTCGGCACGAGGCGTCCCGGGAGCTCAGCCACCGTAGGTAATCCGCACAAGCTACAGGCGCGCTGCCGCAGCTGAAGCAGGTCTGGCCATGGTTGACCGCACTGGGGGCAACGGGTCAGCAGGGGCTCCTGATGCAACGGGCATCGCTGCAACCACGGTAAATTAAACAGTGGGGAGTGATAGAGGTGCCACGCGCAGCACGGGCATTGTGCTACGAGGCCGTGTGTCACCTCGGACGGCGTTGGAAACGCGCGGCCGAGTACCCGCCGCAACTTGATAGCCGACATGCCGGGATTTGCGATTAAACGCTGGCGCGCTGTGGCGTAAATGCTTTGATGAGGCCTCTCCATCCAGCGGCCAGTGTTGACACCGTGTTCCATTATGGGGGCCCGCCGCAACGCTCACTGTATGGTATGAACCAGAGAGGGAATTAAACCGGACATCCGCAAGGCCTCCTCGACCATTTGCTCATCCAGAGCGTCGACTCCATAGCGTGGCAGGAAATCCGTCAGCAGCGTGTTGGTCGTTATTGCGAACGACTGCATGCCCCACGCATCGAGCTTGTAGGCCTTCTGATAATCTCGAAACACTCTCCACAGTAAACTGCTGGCCGACGCCAGTCGAAATCCGGCGGCCACGGCCTCCGGAAGAAATTCGGCAACGAATGTCCGGCCAGATTCCGGCGGATGACGCCGCGTGTCGTATTGGCGCAAGCAATCGCCAACTTCCTGGGCGGAACTGATGCCGCGGAATTCCCGTCGTACGCGAAAAAAGCGACCGTGCAGATGCGCGTAGTAGTGCGGATCCATTCCATCAATCAGACTCCAAGTCTCTGCGTCGTTACCGACGAAGACAACGAGAAGGGCTCTTTCCAGCGCCCGCAAACGGTCGTAAAGTTCAGCGAAAGCATTAAATTGCTTGGGAGTCAGACGCTGGCATTCATCGACCATCAGTACGGCCTGGGCGATGCCGGTTTCGGCCATGGCGTCTGCGATGCAGTGAATGTAGCGGTCAGCCAGCTGATCTGCGGTGTGGCGCTGAGTGAATTCCAGGCCGGCTCCAGTGCAAAGCTGCCGGAACACCGAAACCACGGTAAACTGGTCTCGCATCGGCATGCTTACTCTAAACACTGCAATGTGTCGTCCGCTGCGGTCGACGAGATCATCACACACCGCATCTAAAGCGGTTGTTTTGCCCACCCTTGCAGGTCCGGCAATGATTGCGCCCGGCAGACCAGTCCACAACCATTGGGTGATCTCGCCGCGGAGTTGGGCCATCGCAGGCGTGTCCAGCACCAACTGCCAGGGATGCAGCACCGGGTGACTAAATAGGGTATCCGTTAATGCTGTCATTCTGCTCCTCGAGGGGGAAAAAGCGCCGCCAGTGGCGACCAAGTGAACCCTGAGTCAGATACCCGTTCACCGCTGGCGTTACTTTGATGGGAGGCTGATTCAACGCCGCCGATTGTCTCCTTGTCGCTGGTTTGGCCCAGTTGGAGGTCCGCCTTCCCGGACGCTGTGTATTCAAGATAGATACGGAGCATCTGTGACGCCGCCTGCGGTTGATCACGGTGCTCAAGTTGGTCCAGAAACCATCCCGTCAACGGATCTTGGTGATCCGACCGCTGTGTGCGCTTGTTTCGGAAGAGCAGCTGCCTGGTGGCCAGCGAGTGGGCGAAACGCAGCCACGTGCGCGGGGCCCGGAGGGTGCCCAGCGACTGACCACTGAGCCTTCTTGCCCGGAGCCAGCGGATGTCGCGGCGATCAAACTCAATTAAGATTTTTTTTTCGTCGAGCGGCAGTTGGGTCAGCCAATCGCCCCGGTATCGACAGTACATACACTGAACGTAGGGGTGACCTTGTCCGTAAGGAGGCCGGTGAACCTGAACCGTACATCGATAACGCAAGGGCTGCGGCGCCGGATCGGACGCCCGAGTGAGATGCCGCAGCCAGTGGTTGGTAGTGTGATGCCTAAACAGACTAAACGGCGCCGCTCCTGCCATATGCGGGCGGGGAGTAAGATTGAATTCGCCGATCATCAAATATGTCGCCTCTTCCAAGCTTTGAAAACTCAGGGCAGGCGCCTGCTTGGCATTCCGCTCGGATTCCCTGATCGGATCGACCACAGACGAGCCGGTTGTCGAGTCGAATCGGTGTCCCAGGTGCCGCTCCAAGTAATCGAAGACATGTTCGACGAGTGCGCGGCCCAAGGGCAGGGCGGGGAATCCATAATTTAGGGTGGCGCCCAAAGTACAGCCAAGGAAGTCGATCACGGCATTGCTGTGGTGTATCCAGGCATTGTCCAGCAAAACCACTCCTAAACTGAGAGGCGGAACCGGTCGTAGTTCGGTGGGAAACACAGGTTCAGTAGGCGCTTCAAACTGTGGAGTTGTTATCGCCGGCGGTTCTTGGGATGTCAGGCAGCGCTCGAGAAGCGCGAGTACATCTTGTTGGTTGGGCGCTCCCGTGGGCACTATGAGAAACCCCAAGATACATTGGGTTGCCACGTCGATGGCCAAGAGAAGCGTGCAGCGGGCTATGCGAAGATTGATCAATTCGCCATTGAATTCGATCGCCAACCGGTTGTGGAGGTCTATCGGGTGTTCATCAATTTGAATATAAGACAGGGCCCGATTAGAAAGCGGGGAGATGATGCCTACCTCATAACGGCTGATCTGGCGTTGGGTCAGCGCCTGAGCGAGCTCTGCGCGGCGGCGGTGGAAATACCGGCGGACGGCCTCGCGCCCACGAGACTGCGTGGTGTAGGGGTACCGATCGACCGGCCAATCCAGTTCGGCCAGACGGCGCAAAAATTGTTGGTGCAAGCCGGCTGCGGTTAGACGTTCTGATTGGCGCTTGCGTTTGAGGTAGGCTTCAATGGCCCCATCCAGGGTCTTCTGAACCTGTGGAGCTAATGCCAGCAATGCGGAGAAGCTGCCGACATACCCCCCTGGCGAATGGAGGCAAGGTAGCGGCATATGTCGCTGCCGCGGCTTCACCGACTTGAACGGGATAAGTGCATCGGTGAGAGCTGCTGGCCTGTCCGGATCCCCACCCAAGCAACGGTCCAGGAGCTGACTGATGCGCCCGACGGTCAGCCCTTCTTCCTCCGCCACCTGGGTCAGGGTAGTACCGTCCAGCACCTTGGCTACGATGCGACGATTCCGGAGATAGGGGCCCCGCCGCTGAGAGGGCAAGGTGGTGGCCTCAATCACCGGCCACTCGCTGAACGTCCATAGAGTAGGTTCCTGAGCCAGTCGATCAAGCCACCTCACGGGAGCCATACCTGTGTTGTGAAATCCAAAGGCTTGTCGGCGAAATCCGCCTGCAGTTGGCCTCGGTGGAGCAATCGAAACAAAGCAATTTCCCGATCCATCGACGCGTCACGGTCACCGGGGTCGATGACGTCATCCAACTGCAGGAACGGCTGCCCCCGGAATTCGTCGAGGAGCTGCGGCTCCAGTGACTCCGTTGGCACATGGCGGCATGCGTGTAGAACCCGCACAATCTCGAGCCAGTTCTCGGCCTCCATCACACGAGCAAAGACACTTGAGTTATCTACGACTTCAAAATCAATGCCGTTGGCGGCCAGGAAGGCTTCTGCCGGTTCCACCAATGAGCGATCCACCTCGTCCGCCGGCTTGAGTTCAACGACACGAGGTTGGCCATGGTGAACCACGTAAAAATCTGGTGTGTAGGAACGTCGGCCGATACGCAGACGAAAGGGCTGGGGCACGAAGGCAGTAACCGCCGGCGTACCCTCAAGCAGTCCGGCGTAAAGGTATTCCGCGCGGGAATGAAATTCGCTTCGGTGGGGGTGCTTGAGCATCCATTGGACATACAAATTTACGGCAATTCGGAACGATCGCCGGGTCGGCTGCTGCCGAGGTTCCAATGTGGCGACCGACACTTTCGGCGGTGTTCGTTTAACTGAGCGCATGGCAAGCCTCCTTGCCTTATCCTTAGTTTATGCGCCCGGCCTCCGGATAAAAAGAGACCAATGTTTTACGTTTGCTCCTAGTTTGGAACCCTGGCGCCCCGCCCAGCCGCGGCGCATACTGACGGGGTGCTACCCGGCGCATGCTGGCGCCCACCCACCAACCTGCACCAAACAAGGCCGGGAAATGGAACGACCGCGTCCCACCACCGCCGCATTTCGCCGCCCTGAGCGGGCCCGGCGCCTGTTTGCGCCGCAGGCGCCGCCAGAGGTGGCGTATCCCATCGAGCGAGTGGAGATCAACTGGGAGCGGCTGGTGACCAAGCGGCCGCTGTTGCTGGAGACGGTGGATGCGATGCCGGTTTACCTGCTCAAACCGGAGGTCGTTGGGTTGCTGAGCGCCGAGAAGCACGCCATGTACCGGCTGATCCTCGACCTGATGTGGACGACCGGCGCCCGCATCTCGGAAGTGCTGGCGTTGACGCCGGCCCATTTCGTCGACGACGGCTACGACTTCGGCGTGATTCTGCGGACCCTCAAGCAGGGCACCGGGCGCCCGTCCAAACGCAGCCTGCAGCGCTCGCCCAAGCGCTACGTGCCGATCGCCGATGCGTTACTGGAAGACCGGGTGCTAAGTTACCTCTGGAGCGGGCATTTCCGGCAGTACGAGCGCCTGTTCCCGATTACCCGCCAGACCGTGAACCGCCACATCCACCGCCTGGTGGAGCAGGTCGGCGGTGCCCCCTTCGCCATCAGCAGTCACACCTTCCGCCATTCGTTTGCCATTCACCTGCTGCTTTACGGCCGGCCGCTTAAGTACGTCAGCCAGTTGCTGGGGCATCGCAGTATCGAATCGACGGAGATCTATACCAACGTGCTGACCTTTGATCAGGAGCATTTTTTGGAAGGGGTGGATTTTCATTGACGGAGTTTGAGGAGAGGGGAGTCAATACCGCCTTTTTGAAAAGGCGGTATTGGGTACTACTCGCGGCTTTTTGTATACCTAAGTCAGATCCACCAACGGAGCACTGGGCCCGTTTGCTTTGACCGAGGCAATCCCGTTATCCCTCGCGTACGTCGAGGAATACATCTGGCTCGTGCCAATGATTTTCCCGTTTGACGCGTAAAGGTTGAAGTAAGGCTGACCAGCATTCGACGTTTGTCGATCGTAGTACCGGTCATGAGGACTGTGTTGCCGGACTGAATCGACGCCGTTCTGGGCCCCACCTTTGCTCTGATAGCCTTCACTTTGCAAAATGATTTCGCCATTACCAGCCTTCAGGCGAAAGTAATGTTGCGAGTTACTGCCGATGAAGATTTCGTATCGTGCTGCCATTTTAGCGAGCCTCCTTGCGAACGCCTTTAAAGGGTTGCTTGTCGGACTTCACGTCCATAAAACGGCCCGTTTCTGCGTCGCGTTTGACCCATTTCCCGTTGCTCATTTGCGTTTGGGATCGCTTGCGGACTGCACCGATACGCTTGTTGTCACCATAAGGACGATTCACTGCCATGACCGTTCTCCTTTCGAACGAATCGTTTACATGTATGCCAAGCGACAGTAGAATCCTGGCTGACCAAAGCTGGTACCTACTGCCTATTGGCGGTTCAGGTCCACTAACGAGCCCGGCCGGTGTTACACCGCTCGGGCTTTTTAGTGTCAAATCCATAATACGCATCATTATGATTATGTCAATCACTGTGATGACAGTAGTCGAAATGAGTTGAACCCCTGGTGTGAGGTGCCTATAGTAGATTCAAAGGACAAGATCCCGGGTTGGCATGCGATGGAGGAGGAGACATGAACAACGTGCTTTTTGAAGAGGTATCTGGCCAACAACGGGAAAGACTGGCGCACATTGAGTTTTTGGCTTACTTCACCGGCAAGGTTTCGCGCAAAGACATCATGATGCGATTCGATGTCAGCTCTGCGGCCGCAACCCGCGATATTGGCGCCTATATCGAGGAGGCTCCTGAGAACATCGTGTACGACCCCAGGCAAAAGCATTATGTGGCGACCAATCAATTTAGGTGTTTACTTCCGCTGTCTGCTGACAAATGTCTCTCCACGCTAACGAGCGGGTTCGGTGACGTGATGGTGGGTGGAGAAGAATTTCGATGTGCGCACCTGATAGCTCTCGAAAATCCAGACCTAAACCTAACCGCAACTTTGTCGCGCGCGATTTCTTTATCAAAACCAATTGAAATGCAATACGTGTCGATGGGAAGCGGGGAATCCACCAGAGTGATATGCCCGCACAGTATCATTAATGATGGATTGCGATGGCATGTGCGAGCGTACGATCGAAAAAGGCAACAATTCGGTGATTTTGTTGTTAATCGGATCTTAGAGGCAAAGATTCTGGGACGCGAAGCCGTCAAATCGAACGAGGTTTCGTCAGAGGATGTTGATTGGAATGAGGAAGTCACCGTTATTGTTGAGCCTCATCCTAGGCTATCTGCTTCTGGTAGACGTGCGATTGAAACTGAATACCGTATGAAAGACGGTGTTTTTCAAAAGCAAGTTAGAAAAGCAGAAGTAGGTTACCTCCTGAATAGCTGGAACATTGATTCAACAGTTGGTGCCGAATTAAAGGGCGAACACGTTTTTCTGCACTTGCGAAATGCCTCGGAGATTATGGAAATGGGAATCCGGAACTACGTCCTTGCACCACAGTTATGAGGATTTTGCTCAGATCCATTCAATTGCTGACGCGGTTGCGCCGAAAGGCGGCGAGCCGGTTATGACCAAAAACTTTCCAAATTCGTTTGTGCAAACCGATCTGGATGAACAGCTCAAAGCTAAGGGTATTAAAAACCTCATCCTTGCAGGGTTTACCATCCAGGAAAAATAAGCCTATGGTTGCAGCAGGTTGCAGAGTTCGTTAAGTGCCTCGGGAATCGCTTCGGCAAAAGCGTCCATTTCGCTGGCAACAGTATTCGCTGTGCTCAAGTAGATTCTGAGGCTGCCGGGCAGTAATACATATCCCACCCCAATGCAGGTTTCACTGGTTGAGCCAAACCCAAAATGTTGAATGTGTTCTGAAGGTGCCGAGCTGGTACTCAGGGCGTCTGTTCTCATTGTGAGCCAGCCCGGAGAGTCATAAAGTGCCAGTGGTCTGTGCGCGCCGAGACGCTTGCCATCGCGCCGTTGTATGAGTTGTAGTTCCCATAAAAGCTGTTCCGGTGCGTCACCCATCTGGCAGGATTTTGCTCTTGCGACATGCGCTTTTGCTGCTGCCATTAGTGCGCTGCAACACTCTTTATCACTGGTGTCGCGGCTTTCCATAGCCGTGACAAACTGAAGTATTTCAGGAGTGACGACGCGCATGGCCTCGGTCCGCCCATGACGGTACTGACGGGTGGCGATTGACTCGTAAGTGGGCCCGATAAAACCTTTCGCACGGTAATGGGCGAGTTGGAAAGCCAATTGCACCAAAGCATCCGGAGAGACGTTAAGCTGTTTTGCTCGATTGGCTCCAAAAGTGTCCAGTGAAACCGCGGTAGAAGTCATGCTAGCTGCATAATGTGAGAATTCTGTAGCAGCTTCCCGAATATCTTTTCTCACTGCGTCATTCAGGACGAACTCAACGGGTGATATCAGCGTAGCGGAACTGCCGTTGTCCTGCCCTAATGAGTTCGATGGGTTTGTAGGAGTCTCCATTAGACTGTTTACCAAGCTTAGTACGGTCGTGCCATCCAGTTCACAGTGTTCGATGTTGATGCCGGCGTTACCGTCCTCCATGACCACCAGGGATAGCGATTTGTCGAACCAGCGATTACCGCCGTTACCTCTGAGCAACTGGTCGCACGCTTCAAGAGTAGTTTGGGGCTGAACGTCGTCCAGGCACAGACAGAACAAGGCACGTTCAATACTGTCCAGAGACTCGCCGTTGATCGGGGAAATGCTCAGCAGGTGTTGCCGACTTTCTGCCCATTCGGCACGGGCTTTGGTCGTCAGATGACCAACCGACATGTCCACAGCTGCATGTGTCTCTGAAGCCGCCAGAATAATCTCGATTGCGGACTGAATCATACGCTGTGGTATTCGTTGACCGTCGACGTCCAGCACATCCATGCGAAACATTCGCCCGCAACGGAACACCAGGATATGCCGCGCACTGGACGGCCCCGGCCACTCAGGTGTGTATGGCGCGCGTACGGTATCAAGCGGGTCCCCGGGGATACGTGTGGTTGAAAACAGGAACTGGTGCTGGCGCATGGATAGGGGGGCTCCCCGCTGCATGTGTACCGGAACCTGACCGGAATCAAGCGCTTGTTTATAGGCTACCGCACGATCAACCAGCGTTGCCGCCCGATGTACAAAAGGCTCTCCGGTTTCCTTGAAAAGGAAGAAGAAATTGGCGTTGAGGGCGATTCGGTCACGCCGTCCCAAATATCGGTATTGCCAGAACTTGTCGAGCCAGCTGTATACGTCGCTACGTTGATCGAACGCCTCAAGTGCCGCGTACAGTGTGTGTGAGGGACTGTCAGGCTTCAGGAAATCTGCCACGGATGTAACGGTTTCCTGATATTCTGCGGCGGTGATCAAGGGGCGACACCAGTCGAGAAATTGCTCAGCACTTTGACGCAGTCCAGGAAGTTTAACTCGGGGCAGGTCTGCCTCTTTGGAAAAAGTCTCTGGTATGTTGGCTGTTTTGTCAGGCTTCTGCATTGCTATTCTCTTGTGTCGGCATGGATCGGCTTTCGTTGGCTGGCGTTGAGATATACAGTTCTGCATAGAGCCAGCCGTCATCCTCAACGCCCCGGTAATCAACGCCCGCATCCGCCAGTGCGGCAAACACCCGCGCCTGTTCCTGTGGGACAGCGAATCGGCGCTGCCTGAAGACGCCGGCCACTTTTCTGGTTTCGTAGCCCCGTACAGCCAACGCGTCAGCAACCGCTTTGAAAGAGAACATTCTCAGGACAAAATGTGCCATCCAGGGGCGCTTGTCCCCGGAGGCATCGATGATTCGTGTGATGGTTTTTTCCGTCACATAACCCACACAACCGGTCGATAGAACGATGTCCGTGTTCTCAAGTTGCGCAAGCTGCTCTGCCGAGGGTTGGTCATGCTCAAAGTCCGCGTTTATCGCATCGTCTAACAGTCCAGCGTCGATCGCGTACGCTAATGCCGGGGCTGAGCGGTCGAGACCAACCCATCGGCTGTCATCTTTTGACGAGTGCGCCGTTAGGCACATTCTATCGCGTTTGATCAATGCGTCCCTGCACAGAGCCCCGGCGCTCTGGCAGCCGTAGTGTTTGTAAAGCCTGTTCATGTTGGTGCCGTAGCGAATCAACGCGGCATTGATTCCATAGGAGCTGCCAATGTCGACAATGGTTGGCGTCGACACTCGCCGAGCCCGGCGATAGGTGTCAATCAGGCGGGCAAAGTGGGGTAGTGCCAGTTGAGGGATGCAATAACCAAGGCGCTGAAGCGTTATGAAATAGTCGCGGGGGTCCGGCGCGGTGTAGATGTGCTCCAGTGAGACTTTGCCGGTATTGTCCAGTTGCGATGTATCGTTCATTGCGCCTCCGTTAGCACAAGCCTGTTGACAGCTAATCCAGTAAACGATCGTTTCTTATAGCAGCTTTTGCCGAGTGGACTGGAGCCAGTCGTCCGAATAGCTGAAGGGTTCGTGCGGGGCTTCCAATAACGCCGCTGCGTTCGCTGTACGCAAAGATCGCGGAGTGTCGCGTGGTTGCACCTTCGACTCTGCTTACGCGGTGCAGGGAGTAACGCCCCATGAAGAGCTGCAGATCACCGGGAAACAGGTTGGCCTTACGAATACGGTCGCTACGTGAGCCCCGGAGAACAGCGTTGACGTCACTCAAGTGCTCTTCCTGAACTGTGCGAATGTGCGGGCAATATTCAAATAGGCCACCCGCCTCTGGCGACTGGGTAAGCAGGCTGACAGTAAATTCATTCGTATCGAAGTGCCACGGATGCTCTTTGCCTGGAGCGATGACGTTGAGTACGAGCCCGGAAAACGGGTCAGCAAGCTCGTGGACGCGTTTAAGCTGGAAGCAATCTGCGATGAAACTCTGGAACAGTGGATTGGTGTAGAGTTGCTGGATTATAGCCGTTGAGGGAATCTGGTCTCGTGCAACAAATGCGTTGCCACGTTCCATGGTCAGGTTGCCTGGGTGCCAACGGGGGAGCGCCGTATTGATATCGATGTTGTAGGCGTTAACCATCTCCGTCCTGTAGTACGCGTTGATTGCCATTGCTGAACTTTCAGCCTCAAGACGTGCCAGAGCTTCCGGCAAAATAAAGGATGGAAGAATGGCGCAACCTTCCCTCGCCAAATCCTGACGTATACCGTCGATGGTGTCGTTCCAGGCACTGTCACCTGGCAGAGTCAGCGGGTACTTGGCGAGGTTTACACAGTTCTTGATGATGCTGTGCTGGAAACCGAAGAGGTTCACGTGGGGCTCCTCATACGAAAATACTCAGCGGCATCGAAATGCCATATACGATGCGTTGAGTCTGGTTATCGATGAGCCTAAACCACGCTTCAGTTACGAATAACTGATATTTCGTCGGAACGCGCTGAGTATTTGGTCTTACTCAGTAGGAGGGGGGCCACCGGCACAACCAATTGTGCCGGTGGCTATCGACTACTGCACTCGCTCAATTTGCACCCGCGCAATAGGGTTATCCCAGCGCTGACTGCCTCCCAGTGTGGAGGTGTTCAGTCCATCGTCCTGGGTAACGACTCCGGGGTGAATGTAAACAGCATTTCTAACATCGTCCCTATCGGCGTTGAAACCCTCGGCCAGTCCACTGGCAGCAGGACCGGGAACTGGTCAGTGTGTCGTCGTCGCTGTCGGAATGGCAGCCTGCCAACAACACCGCCAGTGGCACCAGTACAAGCATGTGTTTATGAACAACCATGGGGCACCTCCGGGCTATTTCACCGTTACGGTGACGCGGGTCACGGGGTTTAACCACCGATGCAGCGTACTGACAATGTCACTATTGCCGCCGGTAGTGTCGGTATCGCCCAGGTTTCCGCGATGAATGTGAACGTAGCCTTCCGCATTACTGGCGGCCCCTGTGCCGTTAGTTCCAAGAACAGGATCAAGCGGCGGTGGTACGGGCATTCCAGCCTGTCCGGGAGCGCCGCTGCCACGCAACTCATCATTGGCTTCGGTGCCGGCGTCGTAGGCGTTCAGGTTGTAGGTGTAAGTGCCAGGTTGAGTGGGCACTGTCAGGCTGTTGAGGGCCAGAAAGCCATCGTTGGTGGGCAGCAGCATGGCCACGATGGAAAGCTGGGTGTTGGCTGTGGCGTTGTTAGTATTGACGATTGCCGTCGTGGTTTCTCCCGGCGCTAACAGTCCCGCAGCGGGATTGGCTACCGTGGTGGCGCCCGTTGAGTCCAGGGCGGTAACCAGCGGCATAATGTCACCGCCTTCTGCCATGGCCTGTAATTCGCTGGAAGCCGCTTCGCCAGCTTCGAAAAGCTTCATGTTTGAAGGGTGAGCCGTGACGAGCAGGGGTGTGTAGTAGAGCCCCCGAGTCGGGTTGTGAATTTCTACGTCGAATTCAGCCGCCTGCACTATTAAGGGTGCAGCCGCCAGCGTTAGTGTAAGGATGACACGTTTCATTGTTGGACTCCTCTGAAAGGGTTGGACGTGCCTATCCAGTGTCGTCAAAGCTGACGAGGGCGTTCATCACAAAAGAGTCACCGTTTAGTCACCATTTTCGGTAGCGTGCGCTCCTTGGCCGCTCACTATTAGGAGCGGAAGGCTTCTCTGCGGCACAATACCTTCGGAACGCTTCTCTGAACCTGCCATGGGCCCCGAAAACACGTGCTGACTCTGGACGAACAAACTGCGCAACGAATTGTCGATCGCACAATGCAGGCGATTGGTTGGTCCGTCAACGTGATGACGCCGGACGGTATTATTATCGCGTCCGGCGAGCCTCGACGGGTTGGTGATCACCACGAAGCTGCGAAGCTTGTTGCCAGCAGTGGGCATCCATTGATCATCGATGACTCTCGCTCCGGCGCGTACTCGGGAACCCGCCCGGGTGTAAATCTGCCCGTCACTGTTGGCGGGGAGTTGGCGGCAGTTGTTGGTATCTCCGGTACACCTGATGCAGTCTCCCAGTATGCGGACCTGGTTCGTATGACCGCTGAGCTAATGCTCGAGCAGGCAGCTCTGTTGGAAGCAGGACAGCATCGGCGCCGACAGATTGAAGACGTGTTGCTGGCAGCATGTGAAGGTAAAACCGTGCCGGAAATCTGGTTCGAGCAGTTAGGTATTGAAGCTGATAGTCCGAGGATAGGACTGATACTCGAAGCAACAAGCCAGGTTGCGGTAGAGCAGGTGCTTGTACCGTTGACACCTTATCTCGAGCAACGTCACCGAGCAGCACTTGCCGTTCGCCTATCACCACGGCAGCTCCTGATTTTCGTGGAAACCGGGCCAAATCGGTCGGAACTCAAAAACCTGTTGGCTACCCTGAATGCCCGCAGCGAAGACGATGTCATACTGGCGACAGGAAAATTGTTCACCAGGAATTTTGAGGCCGGTTATCAGTCTGCTGTCGCGACGTTGGAAGTAGGACGCGGGCAACACCCGGGCGCAAAAGTTCTCCGCTTCGAAGAGCTACGCATCCCGGCACTCTGGCAGAGTCTCGCGCCACACTGGCAGCAAGCTGAATTGCAGTCGATGATTGAACCGCTATTGGCGCATCGGCAGGGAGAGCTCTATCTCAAGACACTGTCGCGCTACATTGATTGTGACGGCGAAATACAGCGGTGTGCCGATCAACTCAGCATTCATCCCAATACCGTTCGTTATCGACTGCAGAAAATTGGTGCGCTTACCCGCTTGTCGCCTTTCGTGCTCCGGGACTTGTTGGCGTTGCAGCTCGCACTGGAAACACGCTGGATGAATTTGTAAAGAAGTACAAAAAAAGGGCTTGAAACAGCAAAGAATGAAAAGAGGTCATCGAGTTCACTCGGGCAAAGGAAGCTTCCGCAGGTGCCGACTTGAAGGTTGTAAACTGGGGAGCAAAAGGGATTGAGTCCACCAAGTATGCCAAAGTTGTCCCCGACGACACTGTTCAAACCTTTCGGAATTTTCTCTCTTCGATTGTCCAACACCAGGTTAAAAAAAGGATGAAGAGAGATGGTTTATTGATATTGCTAGATGAATTTGATGTTTTGGCCAATAAAAAAGGCTTAGGTTCGCTCATCAAGTCATTAAGTTCAAAGGACGTTAAATTCGCCATCTGTGGTATCGGTCAAGATCTCACAGACCTAATAGAGGATCACGCATCTGTAGAACGCCTATTAGAGCAGGGAGCAATTCACGTTAGACCGATGCCAGAACCGGAAGCATTGGCTGTGCTAGATAAGGCTGAAGAGCTTTACCAAGGAGAGCTAAAGTTTGACCTCGATGTAAAGCGCGACATTGTTGATGTGTCCCAAGGCTATCCATATTTTGTTCAGATGATTGGAAAATCATGCGTGACTAAAGCTTCGCAAAGTAAAACAAATAGGGTCGATACTGAGATCTATCAGGCTGTGCTGGGAGATATTAAGAATGGGGTTGCATTTCCTACACTTGAAAGCGCGTACCAGCGAGCCATCGGGACCTCAGAAAACCGTCAAATGCTACTTCACTTACTGGCGGAACAGACGGAGCAAAAAACTCTCTTCCACGAGGATGTAGGCCGAATCTTCCTAAAGCACGCAAGGCAAGATGCTGAGGATTTTAACGTCGATTATCTCGATCAAAACCTACCGAGATTACTGGATAGCAAATATGGCCCAGTTCTTCGAAGAATACCAGAGGGCCAAGGGATATATGAATTTAATAATCCGGTCTTCCGGCTCTATGTCAGGCTGCGTGCTTTTTGATTGATGAGGGCAATCCGCAGCGTTTAATACTTACGCCGTTAGGTTGAGGGTTCGCTTTGCGACCAGGTTGGCCAGCAGAGAACAATCTTTTGAGCCATACTTAAAGGCCCTTACCCTCCGAAGAGGGCCACGTCATGACGTTTCCTACCAGCAAAGTTCCCTGGAACAAAGGGAAGCTCGTCGGCCAGAAGCTGCCGCTCAAACTCGAACAAATATGGGCTATCCGTATTCGGTTAGAGATAGCAAAGAACATCCGCGAGCTGGCGATGTTCAACATGGCAATTGACTGCAAACTCCGATCCTGCGATCTGGTAAAGCTATTGGTTCGAGATATTTCCAGAAACGGTGAGGTTCTGGACCGGGCGCAAGTCATCCAGCAGAAGACCAGTCAGCCTGTTCAGTTTGAGATAACCAAAAAGACGCGCGAATCGGTCGAAGCATGGATCGAGTTGCGTGGACTCTCAGGGATGGATTATTTGTGGCCGAGCCGGATGCGAAAGTTCGACCATATCACTACTCACCAATACGCCCGTCTTGTCAAAAAGTGGATTACGAGCATTGGACTTGACCCTTCCGTCTACGCAACCCATTCAATGAGACGTAGCAAAGCGACATTGATTTACAAGAAGACCAAAAATCTTCGAGCCGTTCAGTTGCTGTTGGGGCACACGAATATGTCGAGCACCGTGCGGTACCTTGGTGTCGAGGTCGAGGATGCTCTGGAGATAGCTGAGAGTATTGAGATCTAGGTGCGTAACTTGTGTCCTTGGTCCCTTTGGATGCCTCAGACGCTGCAAGCCCCGGTCGATGATCACCCTCGGGTTACAGGCTCCTCCCGTCGCTTTATGAATATTACTTTTGTGCCATTAGCGGACACTAAATCTTGTCACCAAGTGATCAAAAACCAATCGAACACGTTGTGGTACTGGACCACGTTGAGGGCGATAAATAAATAAATCCCAAGGCACAGGCTCGGCCTCTTCTAACACTCTCACAAGTTTCTCTTGGCGTAATAAGTCTTGGGCCAAAAAGTCAGGAATTTGAGCAAACCCCAGTCCATTTTGTACACCCATTAATTCAGCTTCGGCGTCGGCACTTCGAAAACGTGTTATGGATGGCATCCACTGTCTGTCCATGGAAAAAACCCATGGCCAAAGCTTTCCCGTATTGCGATCTACTAACCCTGTAACCGGCAAGTGGTTTAGATCTTCAATAGACGCAGGCCTTCCCACTCTATCTATTAAGTCAGGCGAAGCCGCGACATACAGATTAATTTTGGCGAGCTGGCGGGCAATAAATCGACTATCCCTCATGAAGCCGATACGAATCCCAATATCTATTTTTTCGTCAACTACATCCACGCGCTCGTCACTGAGTGTCAGGTCTATATCCAGTTGAGGGTGTACTGTTGAGAGTTCCATTAATGCTGGCATCAAGCATTTATGACCAAAACCAACAGGCGCTGCGATACGAACCCGCCCTTGTAATTCATTACCCGAGTCAGGGGCACTTGTTTGAAACAATTCATCTACAGCGCGCAGGCGTTCTTTTGCGATCACAGCAAATTTTTCTCCAACCAGGGTCACTTGTATGTGTCGCGTATTTCGATGAAATAAAAGCTCCCCTTGCAATCGCTCTAACTCCTTCACTGCTCGCGTCACTGCCTGAGGAGAAATTCCCAGACGGTTAGCCGCTTCTTTAAAGCTGCGAGACTCTGCAGCAGTACAAAATATCCGGAGCATTTCCAATCTGTTAAGCATCACAGTCACACTCAGGTTTGGTATGAATACACAAATATTATTCCAAATTATGGAATTGTCAAATCAAAACGTTTCCATTTATTGGTTTTTGAAGGTGAGGGATAATTTGCTTGTTAGTTAGACATAGTCATTCATTCAACTGATTTGAGGATATTAACTATGAGTAGTGTTTCAGCAAACAACATCAGCGGTAAGGTCGTTGTGATCACTGGTGGTAGCAGCGGTTTAGGTGAGACCACGGCAAGACATTTAGCCAGTCTTGGCGCGTCTGTTGTTTTAGGTGCCCGACGCATCGACAAGCTTGAAGCTATTGCTGCTGACATACGTACAGCGGGCGGAAAAGTTGCGGTTCAAGCGACAGATGTGACTCGCCAGGACGAAGTGAAGGCCCTTGTAAATCTTGCACAAGAGCGCTTCGGTAAAGTTGATGTGGTTATCAATAATGCAGGGTTAATGGCTATTGCTCCGTTAGCTGAGACTCGAGTTGACGAATGGGATCGCATGATTGACATCAACGTTAAAGGTCTGCTGTATGGAGTAGCCGCAGCGCTTCCGATCTTTCAGGAACAGGGATCCGGCCACTTTATCAATATTTCGTCCGTAGCGGGTATCAAAGTATTCAGTCCCGGCGGCACGGTTTATAGCGGAACCAAATTCGCTGTTCGCGCTATTGCCGAAGGCTTGCGCCATGAAGTTGGGGGTAAAATTCGTTCAACAATCATTTCACCAGGTGCAGTCGAATCTGAATTAAAACATGGAAGTTCAGATGCTCAGGGTGCAGCCTTTGTAAAAGATTTTTATCAGCAAAATGAAATTCCATCTGAATCTGTTGCTCGTGCTATCGCATACGCAATTGAGCAGCCTGCGGATGTGGATATCAACGAGATTGTTCTGCGCCCAACTGTTCAAGAATTTTAATTCGTTTAATAAAAGACCTATTAACCAGCGGGTGAATTAACCACCCGCTGAATATTCAGATTGTGAGGTTATTGATGACTGCGTTAAACGGACAAGTGCGTGCTTTGATATTAGATAGCTATGAAGAAGGTACAGTATTCCGGGATGCCCTGATTAACTTACCCTCTCCATCAGCAGGTCAGGTGCAAGTAAAAATATTTGCGAGTGGCGTCAATCCTATTGATTACAAGATCCGCCGAGGTATAGCTCCTTATGCCATGCCGGAATTACCCGCAGTACTTGGCACCGATTTGGCTGGAGAAATTGTTGCTATCGGCGACGGCGTCACCGACTTTGCAGTAGGCGATGCAGTTTATGGTCTGACTGGCGGAGTGCGAGGGTTGCAAGGCTCATTGGCTGAATATGCCAACGTAGATGCTGAGTTACTTGCTCTCAAACCGAAAAATTTGTCCATGCGTGAAGCTGCGGCTTTACCTCTGGTTGCACTTACCGCTTGGGAAGGTTTGGTTGACAAGGCGAATGTTAAAGCGGGCCAGAAAATCCTTATCCAGGGTGGAGCTGGCGGAGTTGGGCATGTAGCTGTGCAAATTGCTAAGGCCTTAGGTGCCGACGTTTATGCCACTGCATCGACTGGAAAACAACAACTGCTCAAGGCGCTTGGTGCCACGCCAATTGATTATCACACTGCAAGCCCTGCGGAGTACGTGGACGCATACACCCAAGGCAAAGGATTCGATATCATTTACGACACTGCCGGTGGCTCTGTACTCGATGCCTCATTAGGTATCATTGCACATTATGGACATATTTTAAGCTGTGCTGCATTCGGCTCACATAACCTGGTACCGTCGTCATTGCGCTCTGCAACATTGTCAGCGATTTTTGTGTTACACCCACAGCTCAGCGGAGAGGGGCGCAAACATCATGGTGACATTCTGCGGCAAATTACGGCTCTCGTTGAAGCTGGACAAATTAAGCCAATACTCGATCCGTTACGCTTCTCCCTTGACACGGCAATGGATGCACATAATGCCGTAGAGTTGGGGTCCATGGGTAAAGTAGTTATTGATGTAATTGCTTAAAGAGACATTGTTGAGGATGCATATGAGCCCAAGAAAACTAATTCGAACTGTTCGTTTCCATGAATTAGGTGGCCCCGAGGTGTTAACTATTGACTCACTGGCGAGTCCAAGTTTGCAGGCCACTGATGTTCGTATTGCGGTCAAAGCTGTTGGGCTCAATCGTGCTGATGCCATGTTTAGGCGAGGCCACTATATAGAAAAGGCTGACTTCCCTTCGCGAATCGGCTATGAAGCATCCGGGATAGTCATTGAAGTCGGGGAAGAGGTGAATCATTTACGCATTGGGGAAGAGGTTTGTATTGTCCCTCAGATGGGGCTTTCTCAGAATGGCTGCTACGCAGAAGAGATTGTCGTACCAAGTGAATATGTGTCACTCAAACCAGCAGGGCTAACCTTTGCTGAAGGCGCAGCAGCTTGGATGCAGTACCTGACAGCTTATGGCGCTTTGGTCGAAATTGCTAACGTGCAAAAAGGCGATGCAGTACTGATAACCGCCGCATCGAGCAGTGTTGGATTGGCTGCGATTCAAATTGTGAATTCTCTGGGGGGTACCGTTATCGCTACAACTCTAACAGGAGCTAAAAAGGCTGCTGTGCTCAAGGCTGGCGCGGCCCATGTGATTGCAACCCAAGAAGAACCGCTACTGGATAGCTTGAGAAGCATCTTGGGAGCAAACAATTTAAAAATGGCATTTGATGCTGTCGGTGGGCCGCAGATAGCTGAAATTGCTGAAGCAATGAGCCCTGAAGGAACAATAATAGTGCACGGAGCATTAAGTCCCGAAACAACCCCTTTTCCCTTAAAAATAGCACTTCGTAAAAGTCTGACAGTTAGGGGGTATGTGTTTACTGAAGTTATAAAAGACATCGAGCGTTTTCGCAGAGCAAGGGTTCTACCCCGTTACTGCGGACATTCCTAAGAAGAGTCACTCTTAAAGAACCCGGCAAACGATCAAGTTGCCCCATTGCTTCAGCACTTGGATCGCCAGCAATGGGGCTATAGATCTTATTTGGATTCGCCCCGGTATACTAGTCTACAAAAAGAGCACAGGAGGGACTGCCATGAGTAGCCAAACCTGTGCCCTGAAATTCAAAGCTGACGCGGTGGAGTGGAGGTATCAGGTTCAGCCGTTGGACTCCAAGCCTTCCAGAATATGCGGCCAGCAGGCTTTGCATCGGCTGCGTAGCAGGTCGCTGTGGCCGATTTCTTTCAAGCCAAAACTGCCTGGTTCCAAAAAATGTTTTTTTATCTGGGCGTTGGGCAGCAGGCGCAGAAAGTCTTCCACGTTTGCAGGCACGGCAATGTGGTCATCTGTTGCGGTTAGCGACAGAACGGGGGCTTTTATATCCGCATAGTGATGCTGCCTTATTTCCTCTCCAAAACTGTTTTCTACGTACCCTGGCGAACGGCACCACTGTCGCCATTGCCTGGCGACACCGGCGGGAAGATCCTCACCGAAACCGATGATTTTGGTCGGCCAGTATCCTTTGACTGCAACGGAGAGCGGTTGCCAACCGTGGAACAGTAGTTTGGCGGCCAGCTTTGTTTTCAGTTTCAGGTTATCGAAATGGCCTGACGATGCTGCAATCAGAACGTAGCTGTCTATTTGAGCGAAGTTGGGCATTAAACCGATCAACTGCGCACCGGCGCTATGGCCAACAAGGCTTACCGGCAGGCCTGGTGCAAGAGCGACGAGTTTTTCTAGCGCTGCCGGCAGGTCCAGCGTACCCCAGTCGACCAGGTCGCTAGAGATCTCTGCTAGAGGAATACCGTTGCGAGAATCCCCAATGCCTCTATTGGAAAACGTCAGCACGGCGAAGCCTTGCTCGCTCAGCCAGGTAGCAAAACTGAAATAGACCTGATGTCGAAACCCGGTGGCAGGGGCGATGAGAACGGCACCGCGAGGAACGTCTGTTGCTGGTCTGAAAAAATGCCCGGTGAGCCGATAGCCGTCGTCACAGGTTATTATGGTTTTTTCCATCATTTACCCAATTAGTAAGCCGCTGTTGCCAAAACAATTCGGCAGTTGTGAAATAAAAGAACAATATTCTGTAAAAGAAGATTATTCTTGTTTTGCCGAAGCTGTCAAACGGTAGAATGAAGGTCACGGCTAGTTCAAACAGGCTAATATCGATTTGATGAACCCATTCCATATTTTAGAAAACAAGTTTCCGGGCCGCAGGGCTGCGCTGAAAAGGGACATCCTGGAACAGGCGCTCTATTGTTTTATTGAGCTTGGGGTGGAAGCCACCACGATCGAAGCTATCAAAGCCCGCTGCGAAACGAGTGTAGGGGCGATCTATCACCACTTTGGCAACAAGGAGGGTATTTTAAGCGCACTCTTTTTTGCAGCTCAGGATGATCAGCGACAACATCTGGACCGGGAGTTAGCCAACACCAACAGCCTTCGCGAGGCTGTGTATTCAGTTATCTGTAGTTATCTCGACTGGGTTGTCGCCAATCCCGAATGGGCAAGGTTTCTGTATCAGGCGCGATCAGCAGTCGCCAAAGGGCCGTTTCAGGAGGAGCTGAAAGATCGGAATGCGAAAGGCTTCCGGGAACTCAAAGCAAAGTTGCTTGGCTTCGGTAACGAAAGTAACAGCATTGTTCAGCCGTTCGAGATCGTAATCTCTCTGATCGTCGGCCCGTCGGAAAATTACTGCAAAGCCTGGCTAGCTGGCCGGGTACAGACTTCGCCTCGGGATTATCGGGAAGAATTCGCGGAATCCGCATGGCGATCGCTTCAGAGGAGATCCAGCTGAAAATATTTGCCTCGCGTTGTTCCTGGATCATATTCCGCCACAATGGGTGATCATGCAAAGCCATAACGAATTGCTGTACATGGTGATTCCGATGTTTGACTGGCATCTCGCATTCTTTGGTGACCACCACGCCCGCGGCTAGCGTTCAAACAGCAGGTCGGTACGGATGATGTATTTAGTGCCCGAAGTGATCTCCGCTGAACTGTGCAAGCAGTGCAGGGGGTGATGGCCGTGGGGAAAGCACAGAACGCCGCCGGCCGGCGTTCGTACATCGATCTCGCGTACGTTGTCGCTTCGCCTTGCTGGTTTGGTCGGGTCGTCTGCATCGACGAGAAAGCGGGTTTCACCACCCTCGAAGTCGTCGCTGAGCAAAATCAGGAACGTCATCTGGCTGAACCGGTCCGGGAAGGCATCCGCAATCAGTCGGTCGCCAGCAACTCTGGAGCCGGGCCAGGCACCGTCGATGTGAAACTTGAAGAAATCTCCTTCACGGTAACGATAAAAACGGAAGCGCCGATTGATGCCCAGAGGCTGCTTGTTGCCGAAGAGGTCCAGGTTGTCGGCCACGGCATCGCGCACCCGCTGCCAGATCAGGCGATCGGTCACTTCATCCACAACCCAGGTCACGTTGTCGTTGTGGCGAACTTCACGAGGTAGTGAGACCGCCGCGTCTTTCAGGTAACCCAGGTTTTCGGTCAGTTCGATGAGGCGGTCACACTCCTCGCGACTAAAGACATTGAGCAGCTGATAGGCACCGGGCACTTCCGGAATTTCCCGCCGTGACACCGCCGAGGCCTCACGGCTCTCGTCCAGTTCCGCTGGATTCGGCACGCTATTTGCCCAAGTCGGTAGCGACGGGTTTTCTGCGCCCGGCTCGCGGGCAACGACGAAAAATGATTCCTGATGCTGTTTCATAGTCACCTCTTAAAAGTTCATGACCCGTACTTGCGCGAATTGGCGATGGCCTGCGGCGGAGCCGTGGAAGCCAAAGCCACTCTGTTTGGCGCCAACCCAGGGGCTGCCGCCGGCCCCGCCGTTGACTGACACCATGCCGGCCTCCAGCTGGTCAGCTACGGCTGCGGCGCCCCGGCCGCCAAAGACCACCGCCCCCAGGCCGTAGATGGAGTCGTTGGCACGGGCGATGGCGTCTTCGATGGCATCAAATTCAGCCATGGCAACGACCGGGCCAAAGGTCTCTTCGCGCTCAAGGAGCATGTCGGGGGTCATGCCATCGACAACCGTGGGTTGAATAAATGGCGCTGGGTAGTCGGCCTTGCCGAGCAGAAAGCGTGCGCCTTTTGTCTCCGCATCCTTGAGATGTCGCAGCACAAGCTGATGCTGGGTAGTGTTGGCGATCGGGCCTATGTTGACGCCCTGTTGATCCCATGGGCCGACCTGGTAAGCCGATGCAACCGCTACCACCTGGCGTTTGAATTCCTCGGCAACGGTACGGTCGACATACACTCGCTCGGTTGCCGTGCACATTTGCCCGGCATTCTCGAACGAGCTGGCAACGGCAAATCGCGCAGCAGCCAACAGATTGGCGTCTTTCATGACAATCAGGGGATCATTACCACCGAGTTCCATGACCAGGCGTTTAACGCCTTCGGCAGCGTCCGCCATGATGCTACGACCGGTGGCCATCGACCCGGTAAAGGCGATCATATTGATGTCAGATTTGACCAGCGCCTGACCGACGTCTCCGTGGCCGTGGGCAATTTGAATCAGATGCTCGGGCAGATGGTGCTGTAGTGCGCGAACGAACAGATCTGCAACCAGCGGCGTGTGTTCTGAGGGTTTCAGAATGACGCTGTTGCCCGCCATCAGGGCAGGGAGCAGCAAGTTGTTGGCCATGGCCAGTGGATAGTTCCAGGGTGAAATGACGGCAACAACCCCAAGCGGCCGATACTGGATACGGCTGCGGCCTTCGCCTTGTTCGGTTTGCAGGGCAGCGGCGGCCTCCTCAATGAAATAGGGGGCATTCGTTACAGTACCGGCGACCTCATAGGTCGCCCGGCGTGCGTCCTTACCCATTTCCAGGCTGATCAGTCGGGCGAGTTGATTCTGGGCAGACGCCAGCGCATGGTAAGCATCCCTCAGGCGGGTTGCACGCTCTTCTAGCGATAACCGGCCCCAGTTCGCCTGCGCGATCCGACTCCGGCCCACAATTTCTGTCAGCTCGGACCGGGAGGTGATTGGCACCTGTCCGACCGGCTCCTGATTCAACGGGTTCAATGACACAAGAAATTCGCTCATGACTTTCTCAACTAAAGGCGATGACTCGCACTTCCAGGCTGTTTCTGTTACGGGCGTTGTCCGGTGTGTTCACGGGGTCGGCCGCGGTGTGTGGGGTGCCAAATATGCCCTCGGGGGAACGTGAATCGAAGACTTTCAGCAGCAGGGCCTCGCCGGGTTCCATGTCTGACAGGTAGTACCAGCGATGATCCGGGTTGTAGGAGATCCCGGCTATCTCACCGATGCGATCGGGGTACACCAGTTTGATGCGATGAAAGTCATCCGCAGCCACGGTGTTGATGTCCAGAACAGCCAATGGGGATTCCTCGACACGGTGGCCGACAGGCATCCACAGGTTCACCAACCGGTAGGGGCGGTCGCGAAGCTCTGGTCGTTGTTCGGTCTCTTCCAGCATGCGGTGGAGCGCAGACTTCTCGGTGTAGTCGTTGTGAACAGTCTTCACTGGCGCCCGGTTATGGATGGTTTGGTCCAGACGACTGGTTGACCGATAAGTGTGATCAAAGATCAGCACTTCGCTGGCCTTGAGCTGATCACGGAGGTATTCGATCACCTGCGGATACAAATGTTCGCGAATGGCGTCGTCATTCTGGTAGTTGTCAAAATCAAAGGCGACCCGGACCGCTTCGAAGCCCTGGTCGTCCAGGTTGAAGTCGTTGGCTTGGTTGCGAATGTCTGTGACGTCGATGTGTCGGGGGTCGACCGATTGAGTGAGCTCGGAGGCACCTGGACCCTTGTATCGCTGGTCGTACTCCAGGTCGCCAACGGGCTGGACGTAGTTGATGCTGAACATGGCTCCTCCTTGCGGGTAGGGTTGCTGGATTCTTGGTTTGTCAGCTTAGGGAGTAGCCGATAGGATTTGAAACAAGGGTTTGATGTAAGAGATACAAGTGAACGCTTTAAACCGGGTAGACCTTAAACAGTTACGAACGCTTCAGTGCCTGCTTCGCGAAGGCAACCTGTCCCGTGTGGCGGATCAGCTCGGGGTGACTCAGCAGGCAGTCAGCGATCAGCTGAAAAAGCTCCGCGCCACCTTCAATGATCGCCTGTTTATCCGCAGCGGCAATGGCGTTACTCCGACGGCGTATGCCCGGACACTGGAGCCGAAGCTGGACGTCATCCTCAATGCCGTTGGCGAGTTGCTGGAGCAGGACGAGTTCAATCCGGCAACAACCACGCGTACCTTTACCATCAGCTCCACCGATCTGGAGCAGAAAACCATCCTGCCTTTTCTGATGCAGCGCCTGAGAAGGGAAGCGCCGGGTCTGAGGTTGGCGGTGAAAAAACTTGAGCAAGATGAGATGGCAAGTGACCTGCTGGATGGTGCCGTGGACCTGGTGTTGACCAATCCCAAGTTTGCACCGCCGAGTTATCCGTCGTTAACCCTGTATTCTGAGCGCTATGTCTGTGTGGCAGGGAAGGCCAATGAGGCGGTTCGCAGCACTATGTCGGTTGCCGAGATCGCCAGCATGCCTCAGGTTGTGGTGTCGCCTTCGCGGGGAGACTTTACCGGTGCCGTCCATCGCTGGTTTGAAGACCAGGGGCACCCACGGCAAGCCATGCTCTCGGTACCAACTTTCACGGCGGCCAAAGCAACGATTTCTGAGACTGACCTTGTCGGCTTCATCCCGTCGCGATTGCTGCCCGACGACTCGTTGCGGCCGATTGAGCTGAATGCCGAGATCCCCGGATTCGACGTGATCGCCGTGTGGCACCAGCGCTCATCGCAGGACCCTCTGAATATTTGGATTAGGGCTTTACTGGTTCAGGTTTCACGCTGATCTGGAGTAGCGCGATCTCCTGAACTCGAAGTCCGAGCTTGAAGCTGATCTAAATCAGCGCCGTATTCTTTTCCGGGTAACGATGCTCTTTAATCTCACCCAAGAGGTGGGCGAACTGTTCGGGCGTGAGCACGCGCGCCTGGGCGGTCTTGCTCATCGGGAAAGCTCCTACTAAGCCACTCGGATGCGAGGAGAGTAAAGGTAAAATCCGTAATAATATTATTTAAACTGATATTAAACTGCGCATAATGTATATTCAGAGGTCTGTTTTTTAAGGGGTTTTCGGGTCACACCCTGTGCGAAATATCGATCCCAAAAGTCGACAGTAGCTCTCGTTTATGGCGGTAGTAGGTTTCGCGGGACATGAGGTGTAAATTTATCAGCCGATTAGATACTTCGCATGGAAGCGAAGGTGCTCCTCAATAAAACTGGCGATGAAGTAGTAGCTGTGGTCGTACCCTTCATACCGGTTCAGTTCCAGCGGATAGCCACTTTGTTTGGCAGCGGCTTCCAGCATTTCCGGCTTCAACTGCTCGGTCAGGAAGTTGTCCGCTTCGCCTTGGTCCACCAACGCCGGCACAAACTTGCTCGCCTTTTGCATCAGCAAGCTGGCGTCGTACTCGGCCCAGCTGGCGGTGTCTTTACCGAGGTAAGCGCCAAAGGCCTTCTTACCCCACGGGCAATTGACCGGGTTACTGATCGGGCTGAACGCCGAGACGGACTGGAAACGCTCCGGGTTGCGCAGTGCCAGCACCAACGCACCATGCCCGCCCATCGAGTGGCCAAAGATGGAACGCTGATCGCTCACCGGGAACATATCTTCAATCAGTGCCGGTAATTCGTTGAGCACGTAATCGTACATCCGGTAATGCTTGCTCCAGGGTTCCTGAGTCGCATTTACATAGAACCCGGCGCCCTTACCCAAGTCGTAGCCTTCATCATCGGCGACATCGTCCCCGCGCGGGCTGGTGTCCGGGGCAACAATGGCGACACCCAGTTCGGCAGCCATGCGATGCGCACCGGCTTTTTGCATGAAGTTTTCATCGGTACAGGTCAGCCCGGACAACCAATACAGCGCTGGCACCTTTTTGCCATTGGAGGCCTGCGGCGGCAGGTAGATAGCAAACCGCATCGAACAGTTCAACGTCTCGGAGTGATGACTGTACTGCTTGTGCCAACCACCAAAACTTTTATTACTGCTCAGATTTTCAATAGTCATTGCAACCTCTCAACAAAACGGTCGCCCGCCTGACTGGCAGGCGACCAGATTTCATTACTTGTCGTAGTGAATAACGGTACGGATGCTCTTGCCTTCGTGCATCAGATCAAACGCCTTGTTGATATCTTCCAGCCCCATGGTGTGGGTGATGAAATCGTTCAACTTGAATTCACCTTGCATGTACCGCTCAACGATGCCCGGCAGCTCGGAACGGCCCTTCACGCCACCAAAGGCAGAGCCTTTCCAGACCCGACCGGTCACCAGCTGGAACGGACGCGTGGAAATTTCCTGGCCGGCGCCCGCAACACCGATAACCACCGACTCACCCCAGCCTTTGTGGCAGCATTCCAGTGCTGAACGCATTACATCTACGTTGCCGATGCACTCGAAGGAATAATCCACACCGCCGTCGGTCAGTTCTACGATCACTTCTTGAATCGGCTTGTCGTAATCTTTCGGGTTGATGCAGTCGGTCGCGCCCAACTGGCGGGCCAGCTCAAATTTGCTCTCATTGATGTCGATAGCAATGATGCGGCTGGCTTTAGCCATGGTGGCACCAATCACCGCCGACAGGCCGATGCCGCCCATACCGAAGATGGCCACGGTAGCGCCCTCTTCTACTTTGGCGGTGTTCATCACCGCACCCATGCCGGTGGTTACGCCACAACCGAGCAAGCACACTTCTTCCAATGGCGCTTCTTTGTTCACTTTTGCCAGAGAAATCTCGGGCAGTACGGTGTACTCGGAGAAGGTTGAGCAACCCATGTAGTGATAGATCGGCTCGCCGTTTAACGAGAAACGAGTGGTGCCGTCTGGCATCAGGCCCTTGCCCTGGGTTTCACGAATCTTCCCGCACAGGTTGGTTTTACCAGAGGTGCAGAATTTACATTCGCCGCACTCAGGGGTGTACAGCGGAATAACGTGGTCACCCACTTTCAGGCTTGTAACGCCTTCGCCTACCGACTCAACAATACCGCCGCCTTCGTGGCCGAGAATGGTCGGGAAAATGCCTTCGGGATCTTCGCCAGACAAGGTAAACGCATCGGTATGACACACACCGCTAGCGATCACCCGGATACGTACTTCGCCAGCTTGAGGCGGCATCACATCCACTTCTTCAATGGACAGAGGTTGTTTCGGGCCCCAGGCGATAGCGGCTTTAGATTTGATGGTCTGAGTCATGTTGTGTGCTCCAGATTTTGTCGGGCTTCGGCAGGTTCTTCTGCCATGTTGATGGGATCATTGTATTATTGTTCTTAAGATAGATAATCGGCCAGTTAAGCAAATCACCTTTACTGTATAGTAACAATGAACCGTATTTTGTTTGCTGGCGGCATTTTGTATCTAAGCTCACCCAAGTCGTAACGCAAGGAACTGAACATGTTTATTTGGGAAGGGGTCAGTGAGTTTGTGGCGGTCGCGGAAGCCGAAAGTTTTACCGCTGCGGCGAAACGATTGGGCATTTCCACAGCTCAGGTGAGCCGGCAGGTCAGCGCACTGGAATCCCGGCTTTCGACCAAACTGCTGTATCGCACCACCCGCAAGGTTTCGGTGACGGAAGCCGGCCAAACCTACTACCAGTATTGCCGCCAGGTACTCGATGGTCTGGAAGAGGCCGAGCGGGCCATGACCAACCTGCAACTTATCCCCAAGGGAAAATTACGGCTGACCGCACCGGTGACCTATGGCGAGAAGGTGATCGCCCCCTTGGTGAACGATTTCATCCTGCGCTACCCGGAGTTGGAGGTGCAGCTGAATCTGACCAACCAGAAGCTGGATCTGGTCGGTGGCGGTTACGATTTGGCGATTCGGCTGGGAAAACTGGAAGATTCATCCATGATGGCCAAGCGGTTGTCGTCACGAACCTTATACGTGTGCGCCTCGCCGGAATACTTATCCACCTATGGTGTGCCGCATTCGCTTTCGGAACTGGACCGGCACAATTGTTTGCAAGGCAATCTGGATTACTGGCGCTTTCAGGACCGAGGTAAGCCCTACAACGTTCGCGTTAAAGGCAACATGAAGTGCGACAGCGGTTGGGCGTTGCTGGACGCGGCCCTGAAAGGCATCGGGATCGTGCAACTTCCCGATTATTACGTTCAGCCGTCATTGGCCTGTGGAAAACTTATGAACTTGCTGGAACATTATCAAGAAGCCGACGATGGAATCTGGGCGATTTATCCACATAACCGGCATTTATCCCCAAAAGTGCGGATGCTGCTGGATTTCCTGGACGAATCGTTAAGTTAAATTCTGTGGGGCAGTAGTTTTGTCAGTTTGTCCAAATGCGCCGTTTGGCCTGCGTCAGTTTCGCGGCGGTCTCCAGCCGTACATATACCAAACGCCTCTGGTCATCCGCCGCGTCGCAACTCCCTGACACCCCGACCCAGCTTGCGGCGCAACAGGGCCCGCAGGGTCACCCCATCCGAGTACCCGACCTGTGCGGCGACTTGGTCGACGCTCGCGTTTCCGGTGCGCAAGAGATGGACGGCATGCTCCACGCGCAGGTCCTGGAAATACGACAACGGTGTCTTGCCCAAAACGCTTTGCAGCCGCCGCGCCAAGGTGCGCTCGCTTGTGCCCGCGGCGCTGGCCGCCTCGGCCAGCGAGAACCCCTTCGCGAGCTGACTTCTGGCCCAGCACTCGAAGCGCTCCACCATCGGGTCGGCATGCGCAAGGTGGTCGGGAATCACGAACTCGGCTTGCGAACTGCGTGTCTCGACCAGCAGATAGCGTGCCACCAGGGCAGCCAGCGCCGGACTGCGCTCCCGGATGATGCGCAAGGCCAGGTCGACGTGGGCCAAAGCGGCACCCGCGGTGGTGAAGCGTGTCGAGTTCACGATCATGCGTGACTCGTCCAGCGTGACGTTCGGATAGCGCTGCCGAAACATCGGCCCCAGCCACCATGACGTCGTCGCACGATGCCCATCAAGCAGGCCGCTCTCTGCAAGCAAGAAGCTACCGGAGCAGGCGGCACCAAGGTGCGCGCCAGCGGTGGACCACTGCTGTAGCATGGCGACCGCATCGGGCACGTCGGGGCGTGTGAGCCGAGCCGAGAGCGTGTCAGGCATCTTGTCACCAAACGCGGGCACGAGCACGACGTCTGGTTCCGGCACACCACGCGCAGGGACCACGGGGACCGTCAAGCCTTGCGCAGTTCGGATGCGACGCCGCACGCCCACCAGCGTGAGCTCTATGTGCGCGGGAGCTTGTGGCAGCGAGCCTGCCATCGCATTGGCCAAGCCCACTGTGTCAGTGAGCGCCGCAAGCCCCAGATCAAACACGCCATCACAAACAAGGATGTGGAGTTTCATGGCAAGAATGATATCAAAGTTGTCATTATTGTCTATAGAGATGGCTGTCATGACGACTTAGACTTCAGGCTCGTTGATCCATTCACCTAACCCATTTACCCAAAGGATTACAGTATGACCAAGCTCGCCCTGTTTGTTCGCCTCGAAGCCAAACCCGGCCAGGAGGCTGCGCTTGCCGACTTCCTGGCCAGCGCACTGCCGCTCGCCAACGCCGAGTCCGGCACCACTGCCTGGTTCGCATTGAAGTTTGGCCCTTCGACGTTCGGTGTGTTCGATGCCTTTGCCGATGAGGCAGGTCGCCAGGCACATCTGAACGGCCAGATCGCCGAGGCCTTGATGGCCAACGCCGAGACCTTGCTCAGTTCTCCGCCCAATATCGAGAAGGTCGAACTGCTTGCAGCCAAACTGCCTGCATGACAACCCGGCCTTGACTCAATCAGGTCACGCTGCGTAGGGCCACACGGCCCTACGCAGCCCCCCTCGATTGCCGGGGGGATGTTCGGCGACAATTAGGATGACCAGTTGGCGACAATTCTCTTGGCAGCCAGCCTTCTGATTTTAACAAGGTCGATAATACTGATGCCTGTAGTTGCCCCAACTAAACTGAGCACCATCTTGCCAGTTCAGCCCGGTATTCCCCGGTGGCATTTCAGACTCTTGTGCGGGTGGCTGCGATTATAGTCTCAGATCCATTTCGGCAATCTGGCCATCACTGTGGCTGGATTAGGAAGGTCGTACAGGTATACATCGCCCCGCTTAAACGCCTTCACAAAAGCCTCCGCTATGCCGTTACTATGAGGGCTTCGCGCGGGTGTGATATACACCACAAAACCCAGAGCGGATGCGAAGACTCGCGTTTCTTTGGCAATGTAGCAGTTGCCATTATCCGTCAGCCATTCCAGAGATTGTGGCACTCACTTCGACTAGCCGAACCGGTATTTCGGGCTTTCCCGCAGTACTCCTGTTACCTGCCCGCTGAACTGGTGGCTGGATTATCAGGCCACATCTCCAAAGGTCCTGCGCCAGTCACGAGGGCTTACGTGGTGACGTTGCTTGAAATGCTGCCGGAATGACGTTGCTGTGTGGAAGCCGATTCTTTCCGAGATGGCTTCCACAGACAGCGATGTGGTCTCCAGCAGTTCCCGTCCTCGCCGAAGTCGTTCACTCACCAACCACTCCACTACCGTCATGTCGGTGGCTCTCTGGAAATGGCGGGTGAAGGTGCGCCGGCTCATGGCGGTGCGGGCGGCCAGTTCATCGATTGTGTGTGTTTCGGCCAGATGTTCCCGCAGATAGTCAAGTAGTCGGTTGATATGCGCATCCTGAGTGGAAATCGCGACCGGCTGCTCAATGAACTGAGCCTGGCCACCTTCCCGGTGCGGCGGAACAACCATCAGGCGGGCAAGGGTATTGGCGGTCCTGGCACCGTAATACTCCCGCACCAGAAACAGGCAGCAATCCAGCCCCGCCGCTGTGCCAGCGGACGTGACCAGCCGGTCATCCTTCACATAGAGGGCGTTGGTATCCAGATTCACCTGTGGAAACCTATTGAGGAAGTCCTGTTCTGCCAGCCAGTGGGTCGAGGCTCTCTTGTTATCCAGCAAACCCGCATAGGCCAGCGCATAGGTGCCGTAGCAAAGGCCTACCACATGTGCGCCCCGTTCATGGCAGCGGGTGAGAGCCTCCGCCAATTGCGGCGGTGGGGCTTCGCTCAGATCGTGCCAGCCGGGTACTACCGCAATATCAACCGCATCCAATAATTCCAGCCCGCCATCTGGCTGAACGGTCATGGCCCGTTCGGATGTGAGGGGCTCGCCGTCTGGGGTGATAATCAGCAACTCGAACAAGGGGCCGTCGGGCAAGGCAATACTGAACACCATGTAAGGAACAGAGAAATGGAAGGGGCTGAATTGTGGGTGAAGGATAAGCCCGACTTTCGGTAGCGCCACGGTGTCACTCCTGTGGTTCATTTAACCCGATGATAACTGCTTGGCCCGATCCTTTCGATCATTGTCTTTCAGGTCAATATTGGTGGTGATCACATCTCCGTAGACTTACTCCATCAACGAACACCCTGTTGGAGGATAAATACCATGTTGATCAAAACTTTCGCTGGCGCCCTGATGCTTGCTTCGACTGTTTTTACTGGCGCTGCTTTCGCCGAATCGTATACCCGGGAACCCAGCCACCAGATACAGCAAATCCGCAATGCCACCATCAAGGTTACATACGGAGAGACCACCTTTCTGATTGATCCTATGCTGGCCGAACAAGGAGCTTACCCGGGCTTTCCGGACACTTACCGCAGTGAGCTGCGTAATCCTTTGGTCGGCTTGCCCATGGCCGCTGAGGATGTGATTGAGGGTACCGATGCGGTGATCGTTACCCATACCCACCTGGACCACTGGGACGATGCCGCCCAGAAGCTGTTGCCGAAGAACATTCCCCTGTTTGTGCAGAACGGGGCGGATGCCGAGCTGATCCGCTCACAAGGCTTCAAGGATGTGCGTATTCTGGATGGCGAGGCTGAATTCGGCGGCGTGATACTCCATAAAACCGGCGGCCAACACGGCTCCAATACCCTTTATGCCATTCCCGAGCTGGCCAAGGCGCTCGGTGAAATCATGGGTGTGGTTTTTGAAGCCGAGGGGCAGGAAACCACTTACGTGGTAGGCGATACCGTGTGGCGTGATGAAGTGGTTCAGTCATTGGAGCGCTTTCAGCCGGACGTTGTTGTGTTGAATGCCGGGGCGGCGGAACTGACAGGCTTTGAGGGCGACTCGATCATCATGGGCAAAGAAGATACCCTGCGAGTGCACCGAGCTTTACCAGATGCGGACATTGTCGCCGTGCACATGGATGCGGTGAACCATATGACCCTGAGCCGTGAAGAGCTGGCAGAGTTCGTGGAGAACGAGGGGATTGATGAGCGGGTATTGATCCCGGCGGATGGTGAGATTCTTTCTTTCTGACCAGAACACCCCTGAAACAAATGATCCAATGAGGAACAGTCAAATGAGCAAGCGAGCCGTTATTGTTGTCGATATCCAGAATGAGTACTTTGCCTCCGGCAAACTGCCTCTGGTGAACATTGAACAGGCAGCCGCCAAGGCTGCCCAGGTGATAGTTACAGCGCGTCAGAACAAAGACCTGCTGGTGCATGTTCACCATGAGTTTCCGGACCCGGATGCGCCTGTATTCACCCCGGGTACAAACGGCATCAACATCCACGAATCCGTGGCACCAAAAGGTGATGAGCCGGTGATTCTGAAGAATTATCCCAACTCATTCCTGAAAACCAACCTGAAAGAGCGGCTGGATGCCAGCGACATTGAGGAAGTGGTTGTGATCGGTGCCATGAGTCACATGTGCATCGAAGCCACCAGCCGAGCCGCTTCAGATTTTGGCTACAAGGTCACTGTGCTGGAAGATGCTTGCGCCACGATGGACCTGGAGTTCAACGGCGTGAAGGTGCCGGCGGCACAGGTTCATGCCACGGCTATGGCGGCTCTTGGGTTTGCCTATGCGAGTGTCCAGTCCACCCGGGATTACCTGTGAGGATCTTGCTCTTCGTATCTGTCGGGTGGTTGCTCCCGTAAACTGAAGCCGACCGGCCAGAAACATTTCAGCCGGTCGTTTCAGTGGTATCGTTCGGCCCGGATCTATTGCTGGACGGCCTCATATGTTGCGTGCAGATTCCAAAAATCTGAACGTTCGCTTTGCGACCAAACTGAATTTCAATTTTTGTCGCCAAGGCCATATCCCGTTGCCAGGAAGCCCACGTGTGGAGTGCCCGAATTGTAATACGGGATTATCTAGAGGCGGGCAGGGCAGCTATGGTTCCGGCGCTATCAAAAAGACAACCGGGTCGAAATTTTCAGTTTTTTAGTAAGCAAAACAGAGTATTTGAGCAGCACTAATGACTGCGCTTCAAGGTTTATTCGTTTGCTGGGTTAACCAACATATTTGTACCCAGCATCCTGCAACGCCTCCTTCAGTGACTCCTCGGGAGGTTCCTCGTAAATTAGCGTCGTTGACGGCGACACATGGCCAGCGATTTTTTGTGCGACTTTAACTGACTTCTTTTGTTCATGAATGATATTCGTCATTAACGTTCGCCGGCCACTATGTGAGCTGGCTCGTTCAACACCTGCCCAATGCCGTTGCATGAGAGCAAAGTGCTCCTGGAGGGTATTGGGAGAATAGGGACCTCCTTTTTGAGTCAGGAAAAGAGGAGCCGTCTTTTTCACCGAGGGGTGCGCTGCCAGGCGGATCGCAAGATGATCTTCGATAGCCGTTCTCAGCGCCGCGTCATACAAAGGAAGATCGCGCGATTTTCCACGATGCTTCTTAACCTCGGGATAAAAATCCTCCGGTTTGATCTCGGCGCCGGCCTTGGCCATGGTTTCAATGCGCCGAACCAGCTGGTCGAAATCATGCACGCTGAAACCGATCCGACGCCGCTGGTACGTGGATTTAGACCGTTTCAGCGCATCTGCACCCTTGGTGTAAGCGGCCGGCAATGCCAGAATTTCCTTCAGTTTGAACGAGCGCTTACCCGAAGTTGCAGGGCCGAGCTCGGCGATGTCCTTGATCTGCAGCAGTGCAATTTCCTGGACCCGCAGTCCGAGCTTGAAGCTGATCTGAACCAGTGCCGTGTTTTTTCCCGGATAACGGTGATCCTGTATCACGCGCAAGAGGTGGGCGAACTGCTCGGGCGTGAGCACGCGTGCTTGGCCGGTTTTGCTCATCCGATAAGCTCCTGGAAGGCCGCATGGGCGCAAGGATAGGGCGAAAATAAAATCCGTAATAATGTTATTTTAACGGATTTTCGACAATTTATAGAAATTTTCTCGCCATGGGGCCCTCTGAGAGCCCTCAAATTGGGTCCAACTCGCATGTCCTCCTGTCTGTTATCTAAGGCGGCAGATCGTGTCGCCTGTTTGAGAAATAACAGGAGGAGGTTTGATGGTAGAGAGATTTAGAGAAAGTCGAGTGCATGTTCACGCGATCGCGTTTCAAATTTACGGAATAAAGCTTGCTGGTTCTGGGATTCCTGAACAGCAACTTCTGGGAGCTGCTGTAGCGATTCTCGCATCGCTGTCCATGCTTCTTACGTCGCTCGGTCTAGCCATCGAAACAACAACAAAGGCGATGTGCATGTACCGGTTACTGAGGAGCAAGAGGGCACACTGGCGCAACCGGAGCAAACCTGAGCTTTAGCCCTTTAATCGACTTTTTTTGAAGGGTCATCATCCGTGTCTAGTCACAGATGATGACCTTTTTTATTCGTAAATTCATGCAGATACATGGTTGGACGACAGGTTTAGGGCTTTCTGTGAAATTTTAGTGCTTTCTATCAAGTTTCTTTAGCAGTTTCTGTGGTCGTCCACCGGAGGTTGGTATGGGTTTCTATCCAAATATCGTATTTAACATAATATACATTATGCGCAGTATTGCTTTGCAGCGTCAACTGCACAAGGATAAGTCCAGATAAAGGTCGGACTTCCGGCGATGCGTCCGCATCGTCGGCTTTTTATGTCGAATTTGTTTCGAAACGTGTTGATTATTGCTTAGATTGATTAAGTATTTTGAGTGGTCATCCACCCTCTCCTCGCATTCCATTCCTTCGCTGCACCAAGAGCATTCGTGCTCACGCCCGAACAGTTCGCCCAGCTATCAAGCGTTATCCCGAAGCACCGCTACCCAAGACGAAACGCCGTGCTGGTTCAGGCCAGGCTCAAGTGGTCAGCACGAAACCGACTGCAGTATTGCTTTGAGAAGAAACTGTGAGATTTGCGGTCAATACAATACTGCAGATTCAGGCCAACTCTATGCCATTATTTGGATTTTTACTTTTGCAGGGTCGATAAGTCGACGTTGAAGTTTCAAGAGACAACGACCCAGCATTTCGATACGCCAATGTAACCTCTGCAAGAATGGAAATCGCAATTTCAGGCGCAGTTATAGCGCCTATATTCATCCCCACCGGCCCATGAATCCTGTCGGTCTCGTTCCCGAACCCCTCGGTCTTGAGCTCAGTAATGCGCTGGTCATGGGTTTTTCGGCTTCCCAATGCGCCAATGTAGAAACAGTCTGACCTCAGTAATTGTTTGAGGATAGCCGATTCCCATTCATGCTCATGAAACAACAGGACGGCAGCTGTCCAAGCGTCAGTTGCAGGTAGGTGAACAACTGCCGGGCTGGTCAGAGCCTTTGAATCTGCACCTGCGCATATGCTGGCATTCAGGGTTCTGCGATCCGGGGACAGCACACTCACTTCGTAATCTGCGGCTGTGCCAAGACTGGTGAGTGCCTCGGTATTCGGGCCTACCCCTGCGATCAGCAGGCGACGACGAGGTAGGTACCAACGCCTGAATACGCCATTTTGCACACAAGGGGGCGGCGTCATGAATACCTGGTGGTTGCCGGTATTCAGGCAGGTGTCCAGCACGATTGGCAGTCTGGATTCCAGGGACTGGCTGATCTGCTGAGCCTCTTCATCACACACACCCACATCTATATAGATATCGATCCCCGCACCGCAGGGCAGCCGAATATCCATATAAGGAGAGCCTACCCCCAGGCGAATCTGCCGATTTTTCTGAGCTCTGATAGCTGCAATTGCCTCGGAGATGATAACCGATTCGGCGCAGCCACCAGTCAGGTAGCCTACTGAGTGGCCATCTTCTGACACCACCATCTGACTTCCAGGTGGTCGCGGTGAAGAACCGGTGTTGCCGATTAGCGTTACCAAAGCAACCAGCTGGCCAGCTTCCCGGAAACTGATGAAATGTGGGATCAGGTTTTCCAAGGATGTCATGGCAGCCTCTTCCATCATCTGAAACGGGACAGCTCCGATCTTCACACATTCTGGAGCTCGTTGTCCGTCATATTTCCGGGTATTCCAGCGAAAATCAGACTCTCGGGTAAAACCTTGTACGCCAGTGCAATAAACAGTTTTCCGGGGTAACGACTCGTCTACAGCTGCCCGATAGACTTTCCAAAAGCTGGCCCCTTATATCGAGTTTGCGGCCCTGGAGGAGATTATGAGTTCGGCCCCATTAACTACAAAAAAAGAAAAGCAGCATATCGGAGCACGTGAAGCCCGCATTGAAGATGAAGCACTTTTGCGTGGCTTGGGGTGCTATGGTGATGACGTTCCGACGCCACCAGGAACATTGCATGCTGCCATTGTCCGCTCTCCCCACCCACATGCACGGCTTAAATCCGTCGATTCGTCTCGGGCGCTTGCGATGGAAGGAGTTCATGGTGTTCTGACCGGTGAGGATGTCCGGCGCTGGGCATCGCCCTTCCCTGTCGGAGTAAGGCAACCCATGGAGCACTGGTGTCTCGCCATAGATAAGGTGCGTTATGTTGGCGAGCCTGTAGCGGTTGTCATCGCCGAAAACCGTTATCTGGCTGAAGATGCCCTCAGCGCGGTAACTGTCGAATATGCGGTGCTTCCAGTTACTGTCGACACTGAGCTTGCCATAGAGCCTGACTCTGAAGTGCTTCATGACGGCGTGGGAGGGAACGTCGTCAGTGACCGCAAGTTCTGTTACGGAGATCCTGATACTGCCTTCGCTCAGGCTGACCGGCATATATCCATAAAGACCCGCTTCCCTCGCAGCTCCTGCATGCCCATTGAGTGTTATGTAGTGCTCGCCCAGTTCGATCCCGCCAACTCTGCTTTTGATATTACCGCCAATTTCCAGGGGCCCTATGCACTTCACTCAGTGATGTGTCGGGCGCTTAAGGTCTCGGCGAATCGCTTGCGACTGCGCACTCCACCCGACTCGGGCGGGAGCTTCGGAATTAAGCAGGGAGTGTTCCCCTACGTGGTCATGATGGGGCTCGCAGCTCGCAAAGTGGGAGCACCGGTCAAGTGGGTCGAAGATCGTCTTGAGCATCTTCAGGGCGCATCGTCGGGAACCAATCGGGTTAGTTCCCTTGAGGCAGCAGTCAACCGGGACGGCCGAATTACCGCACTCCGGTTGGATCAGGTCGATGATTGTGGAGCGTACTTGCGTGCTCCGGAGCCAGCCACGACCTACCGGATGCACGGAAACCTCACGGGCGCCTATGCCATTCAAAATCTTTCGGTGCGCAATCGAATTGTCATGACCAATAAGACCCCGACGGGTCTCAATCGTGGCTTTGGGGGGCCGCAGGTGTATTTTCCCCTGGAAAGGCTGATGCAGCGTATCGCCAAAGAATTGGAAATGGACCCTCTTGACGTCATCCGCATCAATCTTGTTCCAGGCGGCGTTTTTCCCTATCGGTCAGCGGCGGGTGCACTTCTGGATTCCGGCGATTATCCGGCAGGACTGGAAAAGGGCGTTAAAGAAGGCGGCCTGGACGAGCTCCTGAAGCACCGTGACGACGCTAGACGCAACGGCCGCCTTTACGGCATCGGCTATACCGCAGCAGTGGAGCCGTCTATCTCGAACATGGGCTATATCACCATGGCGTTTACTCCCGAGGAGCGGCGACGCGCAGGCCCCAAGAACGGCGCCGTCAGTACTGCAACTATTACCGTTGACCCACTTGGCAGTATCAGTGTGCATATCTCCTCCACACCTCAGGGGCAGGGCCACAAGACGGTCGTCGCGCAGGTGGTGGCAGATACACTGGGCGTTTCGATGGCCTCCATTAACGTCAATGTGGAGCTGGATACCGGAAAGGATGCCTGGTCGATTGCCTCCGGAAACTATTCCAGCAGATTCTCTGGAGCTGTGGCGGGCGCGACCTACAAGGCGGCGCTCAAGGTTCGCGAGCGGCTGACGAATATTGCCGCCGGGCAGTGGAACGTCCCCAATGATCGGATACGTTTTGCAGCGGACCGGATTTATGTCGAAGGTACGGAAGAGCAATCAGCATCGTTCCATAGAATTGCAGGTTCAGCTCATTGGTCGCCCGCAACCACACCGGAAAGCGAGCCAGGAGGCCTGAGGGAAACAGCATTCTGGACCCCACCGGAACTGGCGGCTCCGGAAGATGATGAGTTGATAAACAGTTCTCTGTGTTATGGCTTTATTTTTGATTATTGCGGCGTGGAAATTGATTCCATTACCGGCGCCGTCCGCATTGACCGATACGTCACTCTTCATGACGCGGGGCGCATGCTTAATCCGCAACTGGTGGATGGACAGATAAGGGGCGGATTTGCCCAGGCTCTCGGGGCCGCCTTGATGGAGGAGTTTTCTTACGGCGATGACGGTAGCTTTCAGTCTGGAACCCTTGCCGACTACCTGATTCCCACCAGCGTGGAAGTACCAGAGCCCGTTATTCTGCATATGGAGACGCCCTCACCGTTTACTCCCCTGGGAGCCAAAGGTGTGGGCGAAGGCAATAACATGAGCACACCGGTCTGCATCGCCAATGCCGTTGCTGATGCACTCGGTATTGACGACATCGAACTGCCCCTGACTCCATCGAAGGTTCGTACCCTCATGGGTATCGACGAGCCGCCCCGCCCCGAAGGGGTCGGAGAGCCCGAAGCCGAAGCAATTTCGGGTGGGGGCTCCCGGCTCAAGGCAAAAGACTTTGTAGAGTTGCCGGGGTCCCCCAGTGAAGTTTTCGATGCGCTTCTTGATCCGGAAACACTACGGGCAATCATTCCCGGCTGCCATGGCCTTGAGTTAACCGGAGAAAATGAGTACCGGGCCGATGTCACGGTGGGTGTAGGCATGATCCGAGCCCTCTTTGATGCCCGGGTCGGCCTTTATGAGCTTAACCCCCCATTCAGTCTTCAGTTACGCGGCTCTGGAAACAGCGCCATGGGATCCGCAGAAGCCGTCGCAAGGGTTGCCCTGACAGATCTCGACGGTAACCGAACACGCCTGGAATACGACTACGAGGCTACGGTGGGTGGAAAGATTGCCTCGGTCGGAGGGCGAATGCTGCAGAGCGCCTCGAAAATGATTATAGGCCAGGTTTTTTCACGCTTCTCCCACCGAATGGGCGGTCGGCCCTCTCGTTTCGTGTTCCTCCAGCAACTCTGGAAGCGCGTCAAGGCATTATTTACCGGCAAGGGAGGGGCATCATGAAACCTGCTGCATTTGAGTATATCCGGCCCGGCAGTCGCCGGGAGGTCTGCGAGTTGTTGCACAGTTTTGGTGACGACGCCCGCATTATTGCTGGTGGCCAGTCGTTGATGGCGGTACTCAACATGCGCTTTGCCCAGCCAAAGGTGCTGATTGACATCGCCGGCATTGACGACCTGCGCTACATCCAGCGTCGCCGGGACTATCTGGCGGTTGGGGCCGGGATTACCCAGGCCGAGTTGATGGAGTACCCCGCCCTCGTCGACGAGGTACCACTCCTGGCGCAGGCCATGCCCTGGATAGGCCATGCCCAGACCCGCAATCGGGGCACCGTTTGCGGATCTGTAGCCCATGCCGATCCCAGCGCTGAACTTCCGCTGTGCTTGACCGCACTCGGAGGTGATGTAGTGCTGGAATCTCGCAGGGGCAAGTCGCGGCAGGTGCCGGCTCAGGAATTCTTCCAAGGGGTATTGACCACGGCAAAACGTGCGGATGAATTGCTTACAGAAGTGCGTTTCCCGCTCCGGCGTCAGGGTGAAAGTTATCGCTTCCGTGAAGTGTCCATGCGCCACGGTGACTTTGCAATAGTGGCGCTGGCCGCATCGGTATCCGGGGATCGTGCTGATCTGTCTGTCGGCGGTGTTGCTGACAGGCCGGTCCGCCGCAGCCTGCCCCTCGATGAAAAGCTCCGTGCGTCACTCAATGAATTTGCCTGGTCCCTCAATGCACAGGACGACGCCCATGCCTCGGCGATTTACCGCCGCCATCTGGTACGTGAACTGGGCTTCCGACTGGTCAACGATTGCTCGACCGAAGAGGACAACTTCTATGCATCTCAAAGCTGATATGCGCTGTCGCGTGACTTTCACACTCAATGGGCGCGTGTGCAGCGGCTTTGCCGAGCCACGCACACAGCTCAGTGATTTCCTGCGTCACGAACTCGGTGCGACGGGTACACGAGTGGGCTGCGAGCACGGCGTTTGCGGTGCTTGTACCGTACTGGTCGATGGCCGGGCCAGTCGCTCTTGCCTGATGTTGGCTGTGCAGGCTGAAGGCAAGCAGTTACAGACTGTTGAGTCCCTTGCCAGCGATGAAACTCTGAACGATCTCCAACAGGCATTTCGCAAACATCATGCGCTGCAATGTGGTTTTTGTACGGCGGGCATCCTTATGTCCAGCACTGAGTTCCTGGCCAAAGTTCCGAATCCCTCCGAAGCGCAGGTACGCGAAATGCTGTCGGGTCACCTTTGCCGATGTACCGGTTATACCGGCATCGTCAACGCCGTCCTCGATGTCGCTGAAACGCGTAGCCGCGAAATTTCAGGACCAACCATCGAAGAACAGGAGAACAACAATGTTTGACCTTGGTCGAAGTTTCCTAGCCTCCGTGGAACGTCGGCCCCGTGCCAATGCGGTAGCAGACGGGACACTCCATAAAAGCTACGAGACGTGGTTTAACGATATCCAGAGCGTTGCACGCGCCCTCGAGGAATTCGGTCTCGGAAAGGGCGACCGCCTGCTGGTTGTCATGCAGAATCGCTGGCAAATGGCAACGCTGCATTGGGCCTGTCAGTTTTCGGGCATTATTGTTACGCCGGTCAATTGGCGTTCGACAGCCCAGGATCTTGAGTTCTTCATTGCTGACACCGCTGCACGGGTTATTGCCTACGACGAATCAGCAAGCGAAGCCGTCAGAACGTCCCCTGCGGCACAATCACTTGTCCGCATCACTGCCGGGCTGGCCGGCGATCCGGACAGTCACGATTTTGACAGTCTGCTGGGCCATCAGGGGGAGACAGTCGTAAGGGCCGGACCTGATGATATCTCGTTGATGCTGTACACCTCAGGAACCAGCGGTAAACCCAAGGGGGTACCTCGGATGCATCGTGCCGAGCGGGCCGCGGCGCTGGCGCATGTAGCGCAAAACCTGTATCGGCACGATGAATGTACTTTGGGAGTCATGCCTCTCTACCACACCATGGGAGTGCGCTCAATGCTCTCCATGGCCTTGGTTGATGGCAAATTTGTTTGCATGCCGAAATTCGATCCCAGGGCAACGCTTGAGGCGATCGAAAAGGAGCAGGTTAGCAATCTCTACCTGGTGCCGACGCTTTATCACATGTTAATCGAGCATCCTGATTTCTCACCAGAGCGTGTTCACAGCGTCGATAAACTTGGCTATGCCGGCGCACCGATGAGTGCCGGACTGATCGCACGTGTAAAGGAAGCCTTCAGTCCCAGCCTTTTTGTCAATCATTACGGCAGTTCCGAAATCTACACCTTTACCATTGACCAGAATGCTAGCCGAAAGCCAGGTTCTTCCGGCCGCGCAGCCCTAAATCAGCGTATCCGGGTGGTTCGTAACGGGGCTGAAACACCAGATGAGGAAGTGCCCACTGGTGAGGAAGGCGAGATCATCGCCGATATGAATGGTGACGAGGCATTCCAGGGTTACTGGCAGCGACCGGATGCAGATCAGAAGGCGCTGAGAAACGGCTGGTACTTCACCAGCGATACCGGATATTTCGACGCTGAAGGAGACCTTTTTGTCACCGGTAGAGTGGATGATCTGATCATCACTGGAGGAGAGAACGTCAGCCCGGTCGAGATCGAAGACGTTCTTTCCCTGCACCCTCAAGTAGAAGAGGTTGTTGTAGTCGGTCTTCCCGACGAGCGCTGGGGCAACCTCATCACGGCATTCATCAAACCTCGCACAAGCATTGACGAGAAAGAACTCGACCGCCACTGCATTGAACGCGAACTCACCCGCTTCAAGCGACCCCGTCGCTACGTCTTCGTTGATGAAATTCCCAAATCGCCTGTTGGCAAGATACTGCGTCGAGTCCTGCGGGAGCACGATGAATCATCCACCAACCGCCAGTAATCACTATAGGACACTTTATTATGAACATGAATGAACTCAAGGGCTTTCTGGCCTCCGACTTCAATGGTTTTGAGGTCCACCTGGATCCCGCCGAAGGGCGTGCAGATATCGTGCTTAACCGCCCTCCCCTGAACGTCATCGAAATGAGCCAGCGGGATGAGATCCGCACGGTTTTTGAAGCACTCGACCGGCTGCCAGAGATTCGGATCATAGTATTGCGGAGCATCGGCGAGCATTTCTCAAGTGGTGGAAACATCAAAGGTTTCCTGGAAGCGTCTCCCGAACATGTCTCGAAACTTGCCGACAATGTTGCGGCGCCCGCCCGCTGCAGTAAACCGGTCATCGCCGCCAACCGTGGTTATACCTTCGGGGTGGGTTTTGAACTGTCGCTCGCCTGTGATTTCCGTATTGCCTCAGACACGGCCCTCTATGCCTTGCCTGAGCAGAAGCTGGGCCAGATTCCGGGTTCCGGCGGCTCTGCACGCCTGCAGAAGACCATCGGTATTACGCGCACCAAGGATATGGTCATGCGGGCCAGGCGAATCAGCGGCCCAAAAGCATTGGAGTGGGGGTTTGTGACCGACTGCGTGGCCGATGCTGAATTGGAGAATGCCACTGACGCCCTCGTGAAGGAACTGCTGTTCTTTTCCCCTCTCGCGCAGCGTACGGCCAAAAGAATGATTAACGATAACGAAGACGCGTCCTTGTCGGTAGCTATTGAAATGGAGGGGCATTGCTACAGCCGACTGCGTACTTCAGATGATTTTCGTGAAGGGGTAGAAGCATTTCACGAAAAACGGAAACCCGAATTCCGGGGCCAATAGGTACAAATTCACCCACTGTAATACCTGACATCCAACAACAATGAGAGACAGGTTATGCAAGAACAAGCGTTCAAAACCCAAGATATATCGTCCACTACCGGCGCGGCTGAACCCTGGTTCAGAAGCCTTCTACAATCCCTGAACGTCAAGTCAGTCAGCGCTGGCGTGGTGGCCGCACTGTTTGGCTGCTCTGGACCCGCGCTGATTGTTATAAGTGCCGCCGAGGCAGGCAATCTTAGCAGCGGTCAGACTGTCGCCTGGCTGCTCGCTATCTACTTTATTGGTGGCCTGATCAGTCTGATCATGGCGCTTCGCTATCGTCAGCCCATCACCGGGGCATACTCGATTCCGGGCGCAGCCATCATGATCGGCGCGCTTGCTACCATTCCGTTTACGGAAGCAGTTGGCGCGTTCATCATGAGCGGTGCCATTGTGTTGTTATTAGGTGTCAGCGGTGTAGTCGGTCGTATTATGAGCTGGCTCCCCATGCCAATTGTGATGGCAATGATTGCCGGTGCCCTGATCCGGTTCGGTACAGGTGCGGTGCAAGCTGTAGAGAGCATGCCACTGATTGCTGGTGCCGCAGCCGTTGCCTTCTTCGCCTCCGCGCGTTTAACGAAAGCCATTCCTCCAGTGCTGACAGCGGCTATTGTTGGATTTGGCATTGCGCTTGCCACGGGCTCCGTGCAGCCCGCCGACGTGGATATCGCGTTTGTTGCTCCTGAAATAACCATGCCAACCTTCACGCTGAACGGATTACTGGCCATTGCCATTCCACTAGCCGCTCTGGTGATTGGTGCGGAAAACGCACAGGCGACGGGTGTTCTGATGGCTGAAGGCTATAAGCCGCCGGTTAACGCAATGACCACTATCAGCGGCATTGGTGGCATCGTTGCAGGGGTAATCGGTGGTCACAACGCCAATATTGCGGGGCCAATGACCGCCATTTGCTCATCGGAGCAGGCGGGTGACGACAAAAGTAAACGTTATGGTGCAACCGTGGTCAATGGTGTTCTATTTTGCGCCTTCGGGCTATTTGCCGGAGCGGCCGTTCCCTTCATCCTTGCCCTGCCCAAGGCTTTGATAGGGGCAGTCGCCGGCCTTGCGATGATTGGAGTTCTGATAGCTGCTTTTCAGCAGGCCTTTTCGAAAGCGGCCGGGCATCAAATCGGTGCGATGGTTGCACTGTTAGTCGCAATGAGCGGTATTAGCCTTTTGGGTATCAGTTCCCCGTTCTGGGCACTGGTTTTCGGGATTCTTGTTTCGTTGTTGCTTTCTGAGCAGGCACCCGCTAGGAATTCGGCCTGATCGAGGTATGGCTGGATAGTTTCCATAATTGCATCAAAAGGGCTGCGCAATCGTGGCCCTTCTGATGCGGGCAGGAGAACTATTGCAAATTGTTAGAATACAGTCGTCATATGAGGTGGTAAAGTCGAGAGACTCCAACCGTTAAGGTCTAATAGCAATGTCAAGTGCTCTTAGGATTCTTCATGGAGCATTCGGGCGGGTCGCGTTGCTCGGCATGGATGAGTCGCTGGTGCCGCATGCCCACTCAGAATGCCACGTTCTCCTCAAAGCGTCAGGAGGGGACACTTTTTTTTCGGTCCGAAACACGCAGCAACCGCTGACAGACCAAACGGCCGTGTTGATCAATGCATGGGAACCGCATTTTTACGATCATCAGAAGGGTGCCAGCGACACAGTTATTCTGGCACTTTACATTGATCCAAACTGGCTCGCATCTCACAAGCAAATCCTGGCACTGAGCGGTCGCCCTGATTTTTTTACCCAGCCAAGTATTCAGCTCACGCCTCACCTTCGCGCCAAGGCAGATCTGTTGATTTCGGAGGTTTTATCCTTCGAGACCATATCCCCTGAAAGACTGGAGGATATACTCTTCGATCTGATGATCAGCATCATAGACGGGCACTCAGATTGGCGTCATTTGTCGCGTTTGAGAGTCTATCCTGAAGGCTGTTTCCTTGACGCCCGAATTCGAAAGGCTAAAGAACTTATCCTGGAGAGTCCCCAAGGTGACCTTGATATGGAGACTATCGCACGCCAGTGTGGGTTGTCCCGGGCACAATTTTTCTCCCTGTTTAAGAAGACGACAGGCATGACACCACAAATGCTTGCCAATATTGGAAAGATGCAACTGGCATTTCAGTGGCTCTCAGCAAATCGCTCATGCACGCTGGGCAATCTTTCGGATTCTCTGGGCTTCTCAAGTCAGGGGCATTTCACTCGTTTTTTCCGCAGGCATATTGGTGCATCTCCAAGCCAATACCACAGAACCATCGATGTTTACCGTTCTGAAATTTTATAGATTTGGAACCGGCTGCGCCAACTTAGGGGCCCGGCCTCTTTTTAGCGCTTGCTGCTGACCCTACCCAGGAATTAGGTCCAGAAATGGAAAAATCCGGCCCCCAAGCTGGACCGCGAATTCAGTACTTTGTGTGGAAACTGAAATCAGCTCGCCATTCTAGAATTTACTTTAAGTTTGTTTAGCACTTTGGGTGGAAACCAGGTGCCCCTGACCCCGTATTAGGTCCACCCAGAGTTGGAAAAATCCGGCTCCTGCGGTGGACGACGAATTTAGCACTTTGTGTGGAAACTCGAATAGGCCGCCTATTCTAGAATCTACTTAAAGTTTATTTAGCACTTTGCGTGGAATTTGGTGGGCAAGTAGCTGATATGCGGTTCTAGATATTTAGTACTTTGTGTGGTCGTCCAACTCGAGATAAAATTTGAGCACCCAAGCCCCAGCATTTCCAGCGGATTGAAACTCGTCTCCATCGGACGCCTTTCGTTCACCGCCACAGCCACCGATACATCGCAGCTAATCCCGCTAGCCGTCCCGACCGCTGTGGTCATCGCCGGTATCAGTCTGTGTATTGTGGGTTGATAACCCAACTCCGCGGAAACCTGGGAGCCGTATGCCCGGATACCATCTAGCTCATACTCGTTTTGACCAGAAGAAGTTTTCTTCACTACTCACTGCTACGCATCGGCTTCAATGCCTCCGCCCACTTCAACAGTTCCTTGAGCAGCACTTCGGCCGACTCCTCATGAGGCTTTTCCGGTTGGAAGCGACCGTTGTCATCAATGAGTGTCCACGGCATCTGAACCATCACCCCTTCAAACATCGGCATCATCTTGACCGCCGTTACCCATTGCTTGGCCAACTGGGCTGACCGTAAACCGCCGGACACGCCGCCGTAGCTGACGAAGCCTGCGGGTTTGTAGTTCCACTCGGAATACACGTAATCCAGTGCATTGGTGAACGAAGGCGGTGGGCAGAAATTGTATTCAGGGAGTACGAAGATGTAGGCATCCGCCTTGGCAACGCTTTGGGACCAGGCCTTGGTGTGGTCGTGTTCGTATTTTTGCATCTTGGGGTGATTGGGCTCGTCGTAGACCGGCAGCTTGAAATCCGCCAGATCGACGAGTTCGCATTGGAAGAGCTGTTGTTTTTCCGCCCACTCATAAAACCATTTCGCAACGGCCGGCCCAACCCGTCCCGGACGCGTGCTGCAAATGATGATCTGCAGTTTCAGGCTCATCTTGTCACCTCTTAACGGTTTGTTTCTGTTGTCATTCTGACGAACACGCCCACGGTCCGTGTGGGCGTTACCGCGAGCGGGCTACTTCTGCTGCGAAGCGAAGCTCTGCATGAGATTCGCATAATGCGGCAGATGGCTCGCCAGAATGCCTCCAAAGCCTTCGATGTCATTGCGCCAGTCCCGATGCAGTTCGCCGGCGACGCTGAACCAGTTCATCATCTGTGCGCCGGCGGCTTCCATACGGCTCCAGGCCGCGTCGCGGGTGACGCTGTTGAACGTGCCCGAGGCATCGGTGACGACAAACACATCGTACCCTTCTTCAATAGCAGACAGCGTCGGGAATGCAACACAGACATCGGTTACGACACCAGCAATCAACAGCTGTTTCTTCCCCGTTGCTTTCACGGCGTTGACGAAATCCTCGTTATCCCAGGCATTGATCTGACCGGGCCGCGGGAAATACGGCGCATCGGGGAACGCCTCTTTGATCTCGGGCACCATCGGACCATTCGGGCCGTCTTCGAAGCTGGTGGTCAAAATGGTGGGGATACCAAAAAACTTGGCGATGTCGGCCAGCGCCAGCACGTTGTTCTTGAAGTCGTCCGGGGAAAAATCCCTCACCAGGGAAAGCAACCCCGCCTGATGGTCAACCATCAACAGGGCCACATCGTCTTTATCCAGTCGCTTGTATGTAAAGGCCATCATTTATCTCCTTGTTTTCCTGATTATGTTGTTGGCCGGTCGTTTGACCGGCATGGGTCGCCATCAGGCCCTGGGCCTAATGGCGCAGCTCACCGAATTTCCCGCTTTGGAAGTCGGAAATGGCTTGCTGGATCTCTCGGTGTGACGTCATGACGAATGGCCCCTGCCCGACTACCGGCTCATCGATGGGCTCGCCACTGAGCAGAAGCACGTGCGCCTCGTTGTTGGCCTCGAGGGTCAGTCCCGAGCCGGAGCGTTCCAGGCACGCCAGTTCAGCGTCTCGCAAGACATCTGCTCCGTTGATCTGAATCGTTCCTTTCAGGGCGACAATCAGCGCGGTATGCCCTTCCGGTACGTCCAGCTCGATGTGGTTTCCGGGCTGAATGACCAGGTCCCAGACATTGATGGGAGTGAACGTCTTCGCGGGCCCTCGATGTCCCTGGAAGTCACCTGCAATCACGCGAAGCTGTGCGTTTTCGCCGGCCAGCGATACAACTGGGATCTCGTCATGCAAGAGCGTTTGATAGGCCGCAGGCGTGCTTTTGTGCTGGGCCGGCAGATTGACCCAGAGCTGAACCATCTCCAGGGTCCCGCCCTGCTCGGTAAACGCGCTGGAGTGGAACTCTTCATGCACGATGCCGGCACCTGCCGTCATCCACTGGACGTCGCCCGCGCCGATAAATCCACCGGCGCCCGACGAATCGCGGTGCTCCAGTTCGCCCGCATAGACCAGCGTCACCGTCTCAAAACCGCGATGCGGATGCGGCCCGACACCTCGGCGCTCGTGACCACGGGAAAACGTGGCCGGCCCGGCGTAGTCCAGCAGCAGGAATGGGGAAATATTCTCTGCCCCCATGCGGTTGTAGGAGAGGAGCGAACGCACTGGAAAGCCGTTGCCAACCCAATGGCCCTGCGGCGGACTGTAGATGGTCTTGACCTGTTTCATCGGCCCCTCCGTTGTGTCGTGGGAAACATCGTCCAAACCACGATAGACCTCGACGACTGGGCTGAGTAGGCATTAAAACTTATACTCAGCGTTCCATAGATAGGACGGCGATATATGCAGGACCTGAACGATCTCTACTACTTCGTCAAAGTGGTGGAACATGGAGGCTTCGCGCCGGCGGGACGCGCTTTGGGGCTACCGAAATCAAAGCTCAGTCGCCGTATCGCGGCACTGGAACATCGCCTGGATACACGTCTGATCAACCGGTCAACTCGGGTTTTTACCGTTACGGAGCTGGGCAAGGAATACTATCGCCACTGTCAGGCGATGCTGGTGGAAGCGGAGGCCGCCCAGGAAGTCATCGATCGGTCCCGGTCCGAACCCAAGGGGTGCATCCGGATGAGCTGCCCTCCGGGATTGATCTATTTCCTGGTGGCGCCCCTGGTGGTTCGGTTCATGACGCGCTATCCGGAAGTGAATATTGAACTGGATGCCACCAGCCGGCGTGTGGATGTGATCAAGGAAGGCTACGATCTGGCCCTTCGGGTGCGCTATCCACCGCTGGAGGACAGCGGATTGACGATGAAGGTATTGAGCCAGAGTCCACAGTGCCTGATGGCGGCGCCCTCCGTTTTCGAGCATCACCCCAGGCCAACGACGCCAGAGGATCTGGCGCGCCTGCCAAGTATCGATTTTGAGCAATGGAATGGCCAGCACGTCTGGTGCCTGGACGGCCCTGAAGGCGCGTCGGTTCAGATTCATCATCAGCCCCGATTGGTCACCGACGATGTGTTTACCCTCCGGGAAGCGGCGCTGTCTGGCCTCGGCGCCGTCAAGATGCCGATGATTGTTGGCGGGCGCGACTTGATCGAGGGCCGTCTGGTCAGCGTGTTACCGGAGTGGCGACCACGCGGCGGTATTTTCCACGCCGTCTTCCCGACTCGCCGGGGCTTGCTGCCGGCCATCCGAACCTTCCTGGACTTCCTGTCGGAGTCTCTGGACGATGTGGATTTCAGGGTTCCGCAAAACTCCGATTAGACAGACGGCCGGCACCGCGTTCGCCACCGACTAGTGGAGGGTCACGCGATCACGGATGATCCGGATCGTGTCGATGTCCATGGTGACGTAGGCCTGCTGGACAAACAGGTCGTAAGGCAGCTCGTCGCCAATACCTTCCACATAACGGGCACAGTATCGAAAGCGAACGAACAGGGCGTCGGGTTCCGGCTCCTCGATCGTCATCGTCAGACTGCCCCCGGCAACGTCTACCGTTGGAATAATGTCGTACTGCACGCTGTGCTGTCGGTCGAAGGTCACGACGTCATGAACCACGACGCCGGGCAGCTCCAGTCGACGTTTCAGTCGGGTGTCGGATTGCCACTCCAGGTCGAACTCATCCAGTCCGACAACGAACCGGTGGGGTTCAGTGGCTCGCAGGGCGATACCGTCCCAGAGCTGCGCCCGGGTGATGTTCGGGATACGGTCGTCCGTCAGATCATTAACCTGCACCACGTGCTCAAACTGCATGCCCTTCCCCTCCTGTTTTGGCGCCGCAGGCCTGTATGTTCCTCGCGCCGACCCCGATAGCCAAAGTCAGGGCGATCCCCCACAACGGCATGAACAACGTTGCCACCAGTATCAGCACCGACACGCCAAGCAGGATATGGCGCCCCGCATGGCTCAGTACCAAACGGTCCCTGACGAACCAGAGTCCCATCAGATACAGGCTGACAGGAACGGATATGGCGTACAACGCGATCCGGTAGCTGGTTCCGGATTCTCCGGTCAGCACATCCACCATGGCGGCGATACCCGCACCCACGGCAGCGCCGGCCATGTAGATCACCAGGTGGCCATACCCCCAGACCAAGGCCAGGGACAGGCGTTTTTGGGCAATGTGATCTTCCTTTGAAAAATAGGCCCACCACAACGAAAACACGATTACGAGCGCCGATCCGGCAACGCTCAGCAAGTCGAGATCCAGATGCCCGACGTCTGCGTGCTGCAGCGCCATGGCGGCTGCCAGCAAGGTTTCGCCAAGCACAATCAGGTTCAGCAGCCCATAGCGTTCAATCAGGTGATGACGATGCCAGGGGGTTGTCACATGGCTCTCGGCGTACAGGGGGACCGACAACTCCAGCATCGCTCCCAGGGCATAGAGACTGAACAGAAATGTCGGAGGCATCGGCTGGGCAAGCATCAACCCGACCCAGAACACCTGGACCAGCGCAATACCGCCGGCATACCGGTAGGCCGTCTTCCGTCGATCGGAATCGTGATAAGCAGCACGCAGCCAGAACAGGACCATGGCGATGCGCATCACCAAAAAACCGATCACGATCATGTCGATGCGCGTGCTCTCGAAAAATCGATGAATCCCTGCCGCCATGATCAGCGAACCGGCCATCATCACCATGGTCAGCAGTCGGTGCAGGCTGTCATCGTTGTCGTAGGCGGACGCATACCAGGTGAAGTTCATCCAAGCCCACCAGATCGCAAAAAACGAGGCCAGAAAGCTGACAACACCCTCCCCGACGTGACCTGCCGCAATGGCGTGATGCAGTCCGGCGGCCGCTGAGGCAATGGCAATGACAGACACGAGATCGAACAGCAACTCCAATGGCGTAGCCGCCCGGTGGGTATTCTCGTCATCACGCGGGCGCACTGGGTGCAGGCCCATCCGATGCCTGAGACTCAAGCGGTCTAGAAGGTTTGGCGTGGTCATCTGAATCCGTATTTGAAGATGGTGACTCGGAACGGCAGCACTCGGTATTGGAGCTCTCCGCCTGACATTCTGAGCTAATGGGTTATGACTCCGGCAAAGGAATGAACTCGTCTTCGTCTCCCGGAACCAGGGGGAACCGACCGGCTTTCCAGTCGGCCTTGGCCTGCTCCAGTCGATCTTTGCGGCTGGACACGAAGTTCCACTCCATGAATCTCGGAGCAAACGGCTCGCCGCCGATCACGGCGATGCGGGATTCTTCGTCCGCTGTGATCTCAATACCGGGCTGAGAGCCGAAAATCGCCATCGAATGCTGGGGAATTGCGGTCCCTTTGGCCTTCAGGGAGCCGCTGGCGACGTAAACGGCGCGTTCGGTAGCCTCCGGCAAAACAAGCGACTGGCCTTTCTGCAGGTGGGCTTCCACGTACAGCGTCTCTGAGAGGGTCATCACCGGTGATGTTACACCGTAGGCCTGCCCCATAATCACACGGACGGGCACCCCATCGATATCCAGAGCGGGAATGTTCGCGCTTGGGTAATGATAGAAAGCCGGCTCGATCTCTTCCCTGTCTTCCGGCAGCGCCAGCCAGAGTTGCAGGCCATGCAGGTTGTGGTCGGTTGCGGTGACTTCCGGTCGCTCCCGTTCCGAGTGGACAATCCCCTTCCCGGCCACCATGAGGTTGATGTCCCCCGGCCGGATCGGCTGAACGCTGCCCAGGGAATCCCGGTGCAGAATTTCACCCTCGAACAGATAGGTCACAGTCGCCAGGTTGATGTGGGGATGCGGGCGAACGTTGATGCCGGAGCCGGCCGGAAAGCGGGCAGGCCCCATATGGTCGAAGAAGATCCAGGGTCCGACCATCTGGCGCTCGCGAGTGGGCAGGACACGCCGGACAGAAAAACCGCCGAGATCCTTGTCCCTGGGCTGGATCATCAGCTCGATGGCGCTGCACGAATGATCGGTTTGACAGTCGGCCGTGACCGATTCGCTGAGGTTGCTCATGGCTGTCTCCACACAGTCTGTTTACCCGGGACGAGAAGTTCTGACAGATCCCAGTAAACATAGCGTAAGGCGCTAGTGAGCAATAGTCATAGAATCTGAACACAATGTTCTATGAATGGGACGAGGGGTGTGTTTCGAGGTGAAGGGTCAATGCGCTCGGAACGGTTCGTAAACGTCTGAATGCAAAAAAACGAGCCCCTATCCTGAGAGCTCACCAAAGCCGGGCCCGTCACGATGGGCCCGACTTTTAACCGTTCACGGGAGCGGCGTTCAAGCGTCGGCCAGCGACCACCTGATCCCCAGAGTCCCGTTGACCGAATCCCGGATTTCACGATAGCGATTCGGCTCGGTAATCAGGGTCTCCAGATTGTCCTCCGGGAAGATCTCTTTCAGTTTCCCGCGGGCGGCCTCTTTCTTGAAAATTGCGGGCAGCAGTTGCTCCAGACAACGCAGCATCACTTCGGGTGACACCGAAGCCCCCGGCGATGCGCCCAGCAGCGTACCGTAGGTTTTGTCGCTGGATACGAGAATCTCCGTGCCCATCTGCAGATCGCCGTCCCGGATGATCTGCACGCGCTGACCCGCTTCAAGTGCTTTCCACTGGAATTTTTTGCTCATGCCGGGTGCAAAATCTTCCAGCTCCTCCAGCATGCTTTTCTCACCCTTGAAGGTTTCCGACACCAGATACTTCACCAGCGGAAAATGCTCGATGGCGACGTTGAGCAAGCCGGGAATGTCATGCAGGCGCATGGAGCCCAGGTAATCGAGGAATCCGCGGCCTTTTTCAAGAACGGGCTTGAACGATGCGAACGGACCGAACAGCAAGTAGTGCTGTCCGTTCGACACTCGCAGATCCAGGTGCGGCACCGACATGGGAGGCGCGCCCACCTTGGCCTTGCCGTAGGTTTTCGCGCGGTATTGATCCGCCTGTTCCTTGCTGATGGGCGCCTGCAGGAAGCGCCCACCCACGGGAAAGCCGGTAAACCGGCTCCGGAACGGAAGATGGCTTCTCTTCAGGATCGGGAAGGCGCCACCGCCGGCACCCACGAACAGGACATCGGCCTTGTGCCGAACCGAACGACCGCCCTGCTCCGTCTCCACAAGCCAGCTGCCGGACGGACTTCGATGCACCCGCTTCACGTGGGTGCCGTATTCAATCTTCACGCCCAACTCATTCACGGCGTACGCTGCCATTTGCTCCGTCAAAGCCCCAAAATTGACGTCCGTTCCGGTCTCGATGACCGTAGCGGCCATCTTCTGTTGCCGGGGGCGGCCTTCCATCAAGTACGGAATCCAGCGCTTGATTTCGTCGAAATCTTCCGAGAATTGCATTTGCTCAAAGAAATGATGGGAGGACATTTCCTTGAACCGCAGTCGCAACTCGTCAATGGACGATTCGGAAACAATCGTGCAGTGCTTGGTCTGGTTAATGACCGACCGGGGATCTTTGATCGCCCCTTTCTTGATCAGGTAAGCCCAGAACTGTTTGGCCACGTTGAACTGGGCGTGGATCTTCAGGGCTTTCTCTACCGAAATCTCTTCTTCATCGACCGGGGTGTAATTGAGCTCACAATTTGCTTCATGACCTGTGCCGGCGTTGTTGAAAACCCAGGAGTTTCCAGCGCCGGGTCCGTCGAGTCTTTCCAGAATGGTGACCTCCAGTTCGGGCGCCAATTCTTTCGCCAGCGTGGCAAAGGTGGTGCCCATAATCCCTGCACCAATAATGATCACATTCATAGGGTCTGCTCACTTATCTGAGATGGTCTGATTTCTGCCGGAAACGTTTGTTTTAAAACTACCATGCCTGGGCCTGCCACCGATAACTTACGGGCGATTCTCTGTTTTTGCCTTTAATGAGTGGACGTCGGGCTTTCGAGTCTGAGGCCTGGACGCCCCGGCGTTCGCCCTGCTGGTCACAGTTATCCCGCCAACGTGGCCTGTATCTGCTGCCGGAGCCAGGCCCTGAGCGGATCTTCGTGGGTCCGTTGGTGCCAGGTTTGCAGGATGTCCACCTCCGGCAGTTCGATCGGCACTGGATAACGGACCAGATCCGGCATTCGCCGGCACGCTTCCTCGGCAACGGATTGCAGGCAGGTGATCAACAGGTCACTGCCTTCCACCAGCAACGCTGGTGACATGAAGCTTGAGAGTCCCGCAACCACATGGCGTTTTCGGCCTCGCTGCTCCAGCGCCTTGTCGACGATGCCGTCCAGGTCCCCCGTTAAGGTGGTCACCAGATGGTCGCAGGCGAGAAACGTATCCAGATCCAGCTTGCCATCCAACGTCTGGTTGGTGCGGCTCGCCAGCACGCAAAAGCCTTCCGAATGGATCTTCTGCTGGTAGAACGTCTCCGGCAGTTGATCGAAAAAGCCGGCAATCGCGAGATCGCAGGCTCCGGTTTCGAGTTCGGTCCTCGGTAACCTGCCACGGGTGTTGTGGAAGACAAGCTGAAGATTGGGCGCCTGATCCCGAACGATCGGCAGCAGCTTGGGAACCAGCAACTGCTCGATGTAATCCGTGCTGTAAATCCCGATGCGGTCCTTGCGCAGCAAAAAGCTTTGTTCGTCGCAATAGTCGTAGAAGGATTCCAGTGAGCGGATCAGCTGCTGCACCATCGGCGCCAGCTGGTGCGCGCGGGGTGTCGGCGTCAGTCCACGGGGCGCCCTCGCAAACAGCGTGTCATCAAACTCGTTCCTCAGCTTGGCCAGCTTATGGCTCAACGCGGGTTGGCTCAGGTGCATGCGCTCGGCCGCCGCAGAGACGCTTCTTTCCTGATACAGCACTTGGAATAGCTTCAGCAGATTGAGGTCTTTGACAGTGATATTCACTTTTCGAATCTCAGTTATTCATATAAGCCATTTAATTTATAACACGCCCTTCTCTACCATAGCGTCCTATTGATACGGATGCGTTCTTTTGTCACAGGCGCTTCAAGTCGTCATCTGTCACTCGTGACTGTATCCACTCCTATCCGCTAACGAGAGGTTGAAATGACTGATCTGTTCACCCCATTACAACTCGGTGCCGTAACCCTGAACAATCGCGTGCTGATGGCTCCACTGACCCGTCGGCGGGCCGACGCCGACCACGTGCCGACCGATATGATGGTCGAGCACTACGCTCAGCGTGCCTCTGCCGGTCTGATCATCGCGGAAGCCACCATGGCCATGGAGGGGAACTCGGCCTTCTGGCGTGAGCCGGGGATCTATTCCGACGCGCAAGTCGCTGGCTGGAAGCGAGTCACCGATGCTGTTCACGCCAAAGGCGGCAAGATCTTTCTCCAGATCTGGCACGGCGGTCGGTCCTGTCATCCGGTTCTGAACAACGGTCGCGTTCCGGTCGCTCCTTCCCCGATTGCGATCACGAGCGACGAGGTGCATACCCCGGAAGGCAAGAAGGCCTATACCGTGCCGCGCGAACTGGCCGATGACGAAATCCCGGGTATCATCGAGGGTTTCCGCACTGCCGCCGAAAACGCCAAACGTGCCGGCTTCGACGGCGTCGAAGTCCATGGGGCTAATGGCTACCTGCTGGACGAATTCCTGCGTGACGGATCGAATCACCGGGAAGGCCCCTACGGCGGCCCGATCGAGAACCGGGCTCGTTTGCTGCTCGAAGCGATCGAAGCGGCTTCCGATGTCTTTGGCAGCGACCGCGTAGGCGTGCGTCTGTCGCCGCTGAACAGCTTCAACAGCATGAAAGACAGCGATCCGGTGGGTCTGGTGACCTGGCTGGCCAAACGCCTGAACGACGCCAACCTGGCGTATGTTCACCTCATGCGTGCGGACTTCTTCGGCGAGCAAAAGTCCGACGTCGTGACCCCGTTCCGCGAGCACTACAAGGGCAACCTGATCCTGAACATGGGGTACAGCGGTGAGGAAGCCGGTTCGGCGATTGAGGGCGGCCAGGCCGATGCCGTGGCCTTCGGCGTGCCTTTCCTGGCCAACCCGGACCTGCCCGCTCGCCTGAAAGTCGGTGCCGAATTGAACGAGCCGGATCCCAACACCTTCTACACTCAGGGTGAGGAAGGCTACATCGACTACCCGACCATGGACGCCCTCGCCGAGGCTTAATGCAAGACGATACAACGGGGGCTTCGGCTCCCGTTTGTCGAAGGAGAACACCGATATGATTCACGTCATTGCGACCATCAGCGTGCAGCCCGGACAAAGGGACACGGTGATGTCAGAGCTGCTGAAGGTTCAGCCCATGGTGTTGAACGAGCCCGGATGCTGCAAGTATCAACCGCTTGTCGATGTAAAAGTGGACCTGCCCCTGCAGGTGCCCAATCGGGACAACACGATCACGGTCATCGAACAGTGGGCCTCACTCGCGCATCTGGAAGCCCATATGGCCGCCCCGCACATGAAGGCCTACAAGGAAGCCGTGGGGGACAAGGTGAAGGACGTGAGCCTTCAACTTTTGGAGAAGGCGTCTCCGTAAAGCAACGGCGGTGGAAGCGCAGCGCAACGGTCCTTGCGCCTCGACAGAATCCGACAGCCACGAAGCGTTACGGCGCCGCTAACTCCCCGACCACGGAGACCGGTTTCCCGAAAGCCGCCTGCAGCACCTGATCGTATTGGGCGTTGATCCGGTCGATCAGTCTGCGCCTTCGCTGTGAAATACTTGGCGTGTCTCCCCAATACGGTCGGCGTCATCAGTCTCAGAAACAAAGGCGACACCATCTTGATAGCAATGTTCGTCAATTAACTGCCGAACATGGTTGCAACGGATGGGGCCGGTATCCAGGTCAGATTTCTTGCCGTCCAAGTTTAAATAAGAGTGATATTTTTATTTATTTCATTTCATATCACCGCAGCTGATATAGGTTATACGTCGATTAAACTATTCCGAAACAATGCATGACCAGATAATACGCCTGCGCCCAAAAGACAAGATCTGCTTGTCCAACCAGACTATTCATCCATCGGAGCCATGCATTATGAAATCACTCAGCAAATGTTTCCTCGTACTTTCATTCCTCAGCGCGTCAATGTTCGCACAAGCCGAAGGTGTTAGCGTTGACGACATCGAACAGGGCAACAACCCGTCTGCAACGGTGACCCACAGCCAGGATGGCGAGTAGCGGCAACGCGGGAAGCAACGAGCGGCCAATCCAGGCCGCCCCTTGCTTTATAGGTAGGTGTAATGCGCGATAAATAAATTGAAGTACTGCCAATGGCAATGGGTATTTATATCTAAATACAGCTTTATCCCGATACGGCACATACTGATCTATTTAATTCAATGAACCCGACCGAATTTAATAAAGTCAGCTTTCTTTTTATTTTCGGTTAATTTACCCCGAGTATACTCCGTCTTCCCAAAGCCTTTAGAAGACTGTCGTACCTGTATTACTGCCTCATAAATCGTTACCCGATTCCGCTGCACTTCGACGCTTTGGTTGCCGGGACCGCTGGCGCCCGCAATACTGTAAAGGAGCAGCTCTGAAGCCAGCCCATGGCTGCCGGCAGAGCATAACCAACAGATTGGCAGGAAGCGGCGCATTGGCGGCATAATCCAGGTCGTGACCCCTGACCGCAGGACGACTACGATGACCGCATTCGCAATGGTTGAACTTGAAATCACCGATGCCGATGGCATCGCCCCCTATCGCGCGGCTGTCGAAGACACCGTGACCGCACATGGCGGTCGGTACAGGATTCTTGGAGGGGAAACAGAAGTCCTCGAAGGAGGCATCGGCGAATACCCCGTCAAGGTATTGATTGAATTTCCGACGATGGATGCCGCCAAGCGCTGGTATCAGTCGGACGCCTACCAGGCCATTCTCCCTCACCGACTCAATCATTCCCGGGGGAACTTCCTTCTTGTGGAAGGGCTCGATAACGGATAGCCGCATTCCGCCTTTGATGGCTGCATCATGAAGCCGATAAAAATGGCAAGGAGAGCCGCTAAGCGCGGCCCTCCTTGCCTGCCCAGCCGTTCAAGCCTTGGCTTTACTGTATCCCAGCTTTCTGGCGTCGCCCGCCAGGCCCATGTACAGGCTGATGCACATCAGTATGAGGATAACGGCAAACGGCAATCCCGCCGTCACCGCTCCGGCCTGCAGCGCTTTTAGCGCCTCCGACCCGCCGCCAAACAACAGCGCAGCCGCAATGAGGCCTTCCATCGTGGCCCAGAACACGCGCTGCGCGACGGGTACGTCTTCCTTGCCGCCGGCGGTGATGCCGTCAATCACCAACGACCCGGAATCCGAGGACGTTACAAAGAAGACCAGCACCAGAACGATCGCCAGGAACGAGATCATCGACGTCATCGGCAGGCCTTCCATCATCTGGAACATCGCCAGCGGGACCTCAGTCAGCCCCTGGGTCAGGGCGCCGGTACCGGCCTGGATTTGATCGATGGCATCGCCACCGAAGGCTGTGACCCAGACACCGCAGACGATCGTGGGCACGACCAGAACGGCCAGCATGAATTCACGTACGGTCCGCCCCTTCGAGACGCGAGCAATGAACATGCCCACGAAAGGCGACCAGGAAATCCACCAGGCCCAGTAGAATACCGTCCAGCCATGGAACCAGGCTTCATCGTCACGTCCGACCCAGTTGCTGAGCGGGCCGATGTTCCGGATGTAAGAACCGAACAGTTCGATGAGGTTTGAGAAAAAGCCGGTGATTGAGCCCAGCGCAATCACCGCGACCAGCAGAATGAACGCAATGATCATGTTGATGTTGCTGAGCAGTTTGACGCCGCCTTCGAGGCCCCGGACCACGGAAAAAATGGCAATCGAGGTGATGAAGGCGATCAGTGCGATCTGGGTACCGATGCCATTCTCGACGATGCCCAGGTAGGCCAGACCACTGGCCGCCTGCTGCGCTCCCAGCCCCAGCGATGTGGCGAGACCGAAGATCGTGGCCAGTACGGCCACAATATCGATGGCGTCGCCGATCGGGCCCCAGGTCCGGCTGCCAAGAATCGGGTAAAACGCGGACCGTACCGTGAGAGGAAGCCCCTTGTTGTAGGCGAAGAAGGCCAGGGACAAACCGACAATACCGTACATGGCCCAGGGATGAAGGCCCCAGTGGAACATCGTTGCACCCAGGGCCAGCGACTTCCCTTCTTCGGTAAGCGCCGCAACGCCCAGCGGGGTGCCATACCAGTCGGTGTAATAGGCAACCGGTTCAGCAACGCTCCAGAACATCAGGCCGATGCCCATACCCGCCGCGAACAGCATCGCAAACCAGGACACGGTGGAAAATTCAGGCTTGGCCGTCTCGCCGCCTATGCGGATTTTACCCACCGGCAGGAATATCAGGGCGAGGCAGAAAATCACGAACAGGTTGCCGCCGGCCATGAACAGCCAGTCAAAATGAGCAATCGCCCAGTTTCGGGCGTCGAGCAACATGCCATTGGCGGCTTCGGGGGCCAGCAAGGTACCGATAACGAAGATCAGGATCAGGACGGCACTGATACCAAACACCGGATTATGGATGTCGAATCCGGCAATTTGGATGTTGTCCTGCCCAATCTGGTAGTCGACGTCATCGTAGGGACTGTCGACATCGACCGCTGGTTTTACAGGTTCGGTCATGAGGAGACTCTCCAGAGTGTTTCGTTATTATGGGGTTCTTGTGGGAACCGGAGGTCATCTCGAATAAGCCCGCAGGGCCGGTGTTCGGGTCGCAGCGATCGTGAGTCCGGCTGATTCGATCTGTTCCGGTATCACTGATGGTATGGAATTGGGAACCGGCACAGATTCCCAGCTGCGACATGGATGGGGGGTTGCGTGTCTTAAAACGGCAACGTTGTTTACCGGCTTTCGGTGTGGAGCCTCGACTAGCGCACCACACCTTCGGAGACCAGCAGTTCCATGATGGCCGTTGCCTTTTCCTGGTCTGTTCCTTCCCGGATGACGGATCCACCCTGGCCCTGGGGTTTTGCCGTAGCCGCCTTGAATCGGTCGGCGGCGGACTTGGCCTTGGCCACGTGCAAGCGTTTGGGCCGGGGCTTCGCCGGAGCGCACGTCCATTCCTGGCGGGCCTGATCGACCGGTGCGTCGGTGATGACGTCAACCAGCCGACCCCGTCGGGCCGCCCCGAACGCGTATTGCCGAGCGTCGGCTGCCGCACTGTCGACGGTCGCAATGAACGGCAGCGGAACGCGCAACAGGCGGCGTTGGCCGCGCGGCAGTGCCTGCAGCACCTCGGCACGTCCGCCTTCCACTTTCCGGATATCGGCAATGTGGGACACCAGTGGCCAGCCCAATTGCTCAGCCAGCAGGTAGGGCACCATGCCCGACGCCTCTCCCTGCTCCGCATGGACGCCCGTCAGGACAATGTCGAAAGAGGCGCCTTTCAGGTATTCGAGGAGAACCGGTACCGCATCCGCCTGTTCGTCAGCGTTCAGGAGCGTGATTTCCTGCAGGCCCATGCCCAGATACTGATCCAGACCGCCCTCCCGGTCACCGTCACCCACATGGATCACCCGGGATGCAGCACCCGCCATCTTCAATCCCAGCTCAACCGCGCGTGCGTCCTGGCTGGCCCGTCGGGAGCGCCCCGACTTGGGGTGCTGCCCGTTGGATACCAGTGACGCCACTCTCAGGTCGGGATCAGGCCACATGACGCGCCTCCTCTGTCATATCGGTGGCCGCATCATCCGATGCGGTGTCGGGATTGTCCTGCCGCGCCGCCGCGAGGCGCAGCAGCTCGCCAAGAATCGCCTGGCTGTCGCCGATGACGCTCAGGTCGGCCCGTTTGATCATGTCGCAGCTGTCGTCGAGGTTGATGGCGATCACCTTGTCACACTGGCCAATACCCTGCAGATGCTGGATGGCGCCGGAAATCCCCACAGCCACATAGACCCGGGCGGTCACCCAGGTCCCGGTCGCACCGACCTGCCGGCCGCGGGGCATGTGACCATCATCCACGGCCACACGGCTGGCACCTTCGGTGGCGCCCAACGCCGTTGCCACCGCGTGGAACTGGTCCCAATCCCGGATGCCGTTACCTGCAGAGAGGATGAACTCCGCTTCGCCAAGAGCGATCTTGCTCGGATCCACATCAACCGGACCGAGATCTTCGATCAAGGCGCTGACGTCCGGGAGGGTATCGAGCTCAATCGGTTTGGCTTCGTGCCGCGTCTCGTCGACCGGCAACGCGCACTCCTCAGCCAGAAGCAGGACTCGCGCCGTCGGACGATGCCAGTCGGTCCGTTGGGTGCCGCCCCGGCACACGGTCTGTTGTGCATCGACTTTCCAGGCGTGGACCGCGGGCCGTTCGCCCAGGCGCGCCGACAGCCGCGATCCCAGGTCGGCACCGCCATGGATGGAATCCGGGAACAGCCAGAAGCGCGGCGCCAGTTGGGATTCAACCGCTTCCAGGGCCGCCAGTCTGTGTTCCGGGCAGTAGCCCGACAGGGGCCGGCCGTTCAATTCGGTCAACGAAACCAACCGGTCGGCCCCGGCCAGTTCGAAGTTTGCTTCGCGGGCTTCGCCCAGGGCCACGGCTACTACGGCGCCCTGCTCCTCAGCGTCCTGAGCCAGCAAACGGGCCTGCCCCAGGATGTCCCTGTCGTGGCTGCTGAGACGCCCCGCCACCAGGTCCACCACGACCGCCACATAGAAGTCCGGGTTATCGACCCGGTGCAACGGAAGCTCGACCTCGGCGCCGGTGGAACGCCCCCGGCCACCTGCCGATGAGCCGGAAGCGCCGCCGGACAGACCGGCACTGCGATCGATGCGCCTGATGCCGTGGGGGCCGATAAAACCCACCGCGTGCGGGTTCTTTCGCAGCAACCCCGTAGGGCCCCTTGTCGGCCCGTTCCGGGCCGCTGCCAACACCTCGTGTTCCGGGTGCAGCCGATTCCGCAGGATCCATTCCATCCGGGGACTGCGTCTTGGCGCGTCGCTCATCAGTGAACCTCCTCCGCCAGGGACGGCCTGGCCGTCGCCGTTGAAGCCGGCCCGGCCGCATCCACGATGAGGCCCTCGGCCACCAGTTCCGCCAGGTCCCGGATCTCGGGCCGGGGCTCGACCACCCCTTCGAGCATGGCCGTGCATTGTTGGCACGCCACGGCGATGGTCTCGGCCTCCACCTTGCGGGCATCGTCCACCCGCATGTCCGCGATGCGGTGTTCGCCCGGGATGTCCGTAATCGGCGCGCCACCACCGCCGCCACAGCAGCGCGAGCGGTACCCGGAGCGTTCCATTTCGCTGACCTGGATACCCAGCGCAGCCAGTAACGCTCGTGGAGACTCGTATTCCCCGTTGTAACGACCGAGATAGCAGGGGTCGTGATAGGTCACGGCGCCGCCCTTGAATCGATCCAACTGGATACGGCCCTGAGTCACCAGCTCGTTGATGAACGTGCTGTGATGCATCACGTCATAGTGACCGCCGAAATCGCCGTACTCGTTCTTCAGTACATGGAACGCGTGGGGATCGGTCGTCACGATCCGGCTAAAACGGTACTTGCTCAGCGTCGCGACGTTGTGCCGGGCCAGGGTCTGGAACGTGGCGTCGTCCCCTAACCGCCGGGCCACGTCGCCCGAATCGCACTCTTCGTTGCCGAGGACCGCAAAGTCCACATTGGCCGCTTTCAGGGTCTTGACGAACGCGCGCAGGATGCGTTGACTGCGCATATCGAAACAACCATCGCTGACCCAGAACAGCACATCGGCCTCCTGCTTGTCGGCCATCAGCGGCAACGCCAGATCCGCAGCCCAGTTCATCCGGCTGTCGGGCTCGTAGCCGCCGGGGTTGTCCGTGGCGATCAGGTTATCCAGCACCTCGGCACCCTTGTTCGGCGTCTCGCCGCGCTCCAGTGTCAGGTGGCGGCGCATATCGACGATGGCGTCGACATGCTCGATCATCATCGGACACTCCTCGACGCAGGCCCGGCAGGTGGTGCAGGACCAGAGCGTCTCGGCGCTGACCAGACCGTCCACGATCGGCTGATGGGGGCTACCTTGGGCCTGCCCGACATCGCGGCCCGGGTAAGGGCTGCCGGCATAATGCGCATCGGTGCCCCCCGCCAGGCCCACGACCATGTCCTGGATCAGCTTCTTCGGGTTCAGCGGCTGGCCCGCTGCGAACGCGGGACAGACCGCTTCACAACGCCCACACTGGACGCAGGCATCGAATCCCAGCAGCTGGTTCCACTTGAAGTCCGAGGGTTCGGCGACACCCAGCATGCCGTCCAGATCGACCGGTTTGAGACCGGTTGAACGTCCACCGCCAAAGCGTTCCGGACGACGATGGAAGGCCAGGTGCAGGGCCCCCGCAAAGGCGTGCTTCATCGGACCGCCCCACCCCATGCCGAACAGCAGCTCGGCCAGACCCAGGGTCACGCCGATCAGCAGTACGCCCGTCAGCACCCAGTGGCCGAAGTTTTCAGGGAGCACGTCGGACGCAAACAGGGTCAGCAGGAAGAACGAGGCCGAAAACGTGAGCAGGCTTTTCGGCAAACGCATCCACGGCCCTTTCGACAGGCGCGCCGGTGGGTTGCGGCGGCGGCGATAGACGAAGACGGCGCCGGTAAACATGACGATCGTGGACACCAGCAGTGGCAGGGTCAGCCAGCGGCTGTCCAGCCCGAACACGTGCACCGGAATGATCAGCAGCATGGACAGCACGAAGCCCCCCGCGGTGGCGACGTGCGTATTGGACATCGCCTTATCGCGGGCCACCACATGGTGCAGATCAACCAGATAGCGGCGCGGCATGGCCATGAGTCCGGCGATCAGCCGGACCGGTTCGGGCCGGCCCGCACGCCACAGCAGGATGCGCCGGAGCGCACCGATCGCGAACAGGCCCAACGCCATGATCACCAGGGCGGGAAGCAGCCATTCAGGAAGCATGGAATACCTCACTGGATCGAACTTGAATTAGCGAGCCTCGTAATCCGGGGCTCCTAGAGGTCCTTGCACAGCCGGAGCGCATCGTAGATCGCCGCATGGGTGTTGCGCTGGGAAACGCAATCCCCCAGACGCCACAGGATCATGCCGCTGGCGGCGTTCTCCAGGACGGGCTGGGCCTGGCAGGCGTACAGGGCCTCCACGTCAATCTGCCCCTTGTTGATCGAGCCGGGTTTCAACGCGTAGTACAGCTCTTCATTGGGACGTGTGCCGTTCTCGATGACCACCTGGTCGACCACCCGCTCTTCCCGGTTGCCGGTGTACTCGTTCTCCAGGACCGCGATCTTCTTGTCGCCCTCGGCGTAGACCTTTTCCAGGACCAGATCCGAGCTCATGATCACTTCCTGCTCGTACAGGCTTCGGTAGTAGGTCGGGAACGTGGTGCCCCCGATCCCGACGCCCGGCTTGATGTCGTCAGTGACCAATTCCACCTGGGCGCCCTTCGACGCGAGGTAGTCCGCGGCCGACATGCCGGAGAATTCGCAGATGGTGTCGTACACCAGGACGTTGTTGCCGGGTTCCACCTGGCCACTCAGGATGTCCCAGGAGGACACCACGAGACCGTCGTCATAGCCCCAATCGGGGTTCTGTTCCATGAATGGCACGCCACCGGTGGCCAGGATGCACACGTCGGGCTGGAAGTCCCGCACCACTGACGCATCCGCGGCGGTATTGAATTGCAGTTTCACGCCAAGGCGGTCCAGCTCCAGCGCGTACCAGCGGGTGATGCCGGCAATCTGGTCCCGTTGGGGCGCTTTCGCGGCCAGGGTGATCTGGCCACCCAACTCGCCGGCCTTTTCGATCAGGGTGACGTCATGGCCCCGCTCGGCCGCCACGCGGGCCGCTTCCATTCCACCGGGCCCGCCCCCGATCACCAGCACCTTGCGGACCGGCCCTTCGGTTTTCTCGATGATGTGCGGTAAACCAAGGTGCTCCCGGGATGTCGCGGCATTCTGGATGCACAGGACATCGAGCCCCTGGTACTGACGATCAATGCAGTAGTTGGCTCCGACGCACTGGCGAATCTGATCCACCTGGTTCATCTTGATCTTCGCAATCAGGTGCGGGTCGGCGATGTGAGCCCGGGTCATGCCGACGAAGTCGACGTAGCCTTCCTGCAGGATGCGCTCGGCCTGGTTCGGATCCTTGATGTTCTGGGCGTGGATGACCGGCACATCGACCACTTCCTTGATGCCCGCCGCCAGGTGCAGGAATGGCTCCGGCGGGAAGGACATGTTGGGAATGACGTTCGCAAGGGTATTGTGGGTGTCGCAACCGGAGCCCACCACGCCGAAGAAGTCCAGCAGTCCGGTATCGTTGTAGTACTTCGCAATCTGCTTCATGTCGTCGTGGTTCAGGCCATCCGGATGGAATTCGTCGCCACAGATGCGCAGGCCCACCGCAAAATCACGACCCACTTCTTCCCGGACGGCTTTCAGCACTTCCATGCCAAACCGCATCCGGTTCTCGAACGTGCCGCCCCACTCATCGGTCCGCCGGTTGACCCGGGGTGACCAGAACTGGTCGATCATGTGCTGGTGAACGGCCGACAGCTCAACACCGTCCAGGCCACCTTCTTTGGCCCGGCGGGCCGCCTGGGCGAAGTCGCCGATGATCCGCCGGATTTCCTCTTCCTCGATGGTCTTGCAGGTCGCGCGATGAACCGGCTCCCGGATGCCGGACGGCGACATCAGGTTGGGCCAGTTTTCGCCGTCCCAGCGGGACCGCCGACCCATGTGGGTAATCTGGATCATGATCTTGCCGCCATGTTTGTGCACGGCATCGGCCAGATTCTGGAAATGCGGGATGATGCGATCGGTCGAGAGGTTGACCGAACTCCACCAGCTTTGCGGACTGTCGATGGACACCACGCTGGAGCCCCCGCAAATGCAGAGACCGCATCCCCCCTTGGCCTTTTCCTCGTAATACTTGACGTAACGATCCGTGGTCATGCCCCCGTCGGTGGCGTAAACCTCGGCGTGGGCGGTACTGACCACCCGGTTGCGAATGGTCAGCTGGTTGATCTTTAGCGGTCGAAAAAGCGATTCAAACTGGGACATGATCTCTCACCTGCGTCCTGTCCGGAGGTAGGCGTGGGCCAACCGACTCCCCCAATCACGCGTGCGGGCGTGATCGAAGCAGCGAATCGGATGGCCTCAGCGCCGGACTGTCTCCGGTTCCGGAAACCTGTTCTAGTTGATGGTCTCGAGGGTCGACTTGGGCGTCACCTCGAACAGCCCGTACTCGACGCCGTCTTCCGCGGCGCTCTGGGTTTGCCGGGCCACCGTGCGGACGTCATACCCGAGGTCCTGCGCGATCTGATCCATGGCGCCGGCAAACCAGCCGGTAAACATGTAGTCGATCTTCCGGCCGACCTTGCCGTAGTGGTAAACGAACGCCGAATGATCCAGGCGCACCCGGGCCTCCCCGCGGGCGATATCGATATGCTCAATCGTAAACAGGCCCCAGCCGCGCTGGGACAGGCGCTTCATGTAGTGATCGAACACTGCTCGCCCTTCAATGCAATGCAGGGCCGCTTCCCGTTCGCACCAGTGCCAGGCGGATTTGTAGCCCGCCTTATAGAGGATCTCGGCATAGCGTTCGGGCCCGATTTCTTCTTCTACGGCCTGATGGTTGTTGATGAAGAAATGCCGCGGCACATAGAGCATGGGCAGCGCATCCGTGGTCCAGATGCCGGTTTCGCCATCCACGTTGATGGGCATTTCAGGTGCGTGCGTCGCCATGATTATTCTCCCCAGACCTGGTTGAGAACGCGCAGCCAGTTCTCGCCCATGATTTTCCGGGTCAACTCCTCGGAAAAACCATTGCACAACAGCGCTGCCGTCAGATTCGGAAATTCGCCGATGGTGCGGATGCCTTCCGGGTTCACGATCTTTCCGAACTCGGTCAGGCTGCGGGCATAGCCCTTGTCGTGGGTAAGCCAGTCGAAGAAGGCCTTGTCCTGCCCCTGGGTGAAGTCGGTACCAATGCCGACCTGGTCTTCACCGACGATATCGATCACGTAGGCGATGGCCTCGACGTAGTCGTCGATGGTGGCGTCCGGCCCTTTCTTGAGGAACGGCGTGAACATCGTGACGCCAACAAAACCGCCCTGCTCGGCAATAAACCGCAGTTCGTCGTCGGACTTGTTACGGGGATGCTCTTTCAGGCCGGACGGAAGACAGTGGGAGTAGCAGACCGGCATGCTGGATTCGAGGATCACTTCCTCGGACGTCTTGCTGCCGACGTGGGACAGGTCGCACAGAATGCCGACGCGATTCATCTCGGCGACCACTTCCCGGCCGAAGCCGGACAGACCGCCATCACGCTCATAGCAACCGGTGCCGATCAGGTTCTGGGTGTTGTAGCACATCTGCACCACGCCCACGCCGAGATCCTTGAAGATCTGGATATAACCCAGCTGGTCCTCGAACGCGTGGGCGTTCTGGAATCCCATGATGATGCCGGTCTTGCCGAGCTCCTTGGCTTTGCGGATGTCGGCTGTGGTCCGGACTTTCATGACCAGGTCGCTGTTGTCTTCGATCAGCTCGTTAACCGCCACGATGTTATCGACCGTCGCCTGGAAATCTTCCCAGACGGACACGGTGCAGTTGGCGGCCGTCAGCTGGCCCTTGTGCATGTCCTCGAACAGTTCTCGACCCCATTTCGCAATGATGAGGCCATCGATAACGATGGCATCCTGGTGCAATTCGGTTGCGTTCATGTCGGCACCCCGGTGGCTGTTTGGTTGACCCTAGACGCAGTGTATCCATGGCCTGTGCCGCCAAATTCACTGGAAGCGACAGCGCAAACACCAAAATCGGCAGCGACGTCGGATGAGAGACAGGACCGGCAGGATCCGCCGTCAGTGAGGCATCGCCCAACAAAAAAAGGGGGCCGAAGCCCCCTCTGTGTCCCTGCCGGGATGTTCGTTTCGTTCAATCAGCCAGACGCGGCGACGGCATCGCCAAACGGCAGCGGGTCAAACATGAAACTGACCGCCCCATAGGAGGGTTCCGCCTGGGCCAGTCGCAAAGCAGCGTTGGATGAACTTGGCAGCGCCTCCACGGTCTGGCTGGGCGATTCCAGTCGCTTGAACGACCAGACCGCAGCCCGCTCCTCCTTGGGCGAAATGCCGATGTACTTGCGGTAGCAACGACTGAAGTGCGGGGCCGAGACGAAACCGCACATCGAGGCCACTTCGATAATCGAATACGTGGTCTGTTTGAGCAGCTGCCGGGCACGGTCAAGTCGCAGTTTCAGGTAATAGCGGGAAGGCGTGCAGTTGAAATGCTTGAGGAACAGACGTTCCAGTTGCCGGCGGGAAATGCCGACGAAGCTGGCCAGCTCCTCGAGCTCGATGGGCTCCTCGATGTTGGCGTCCATCAGTTCGGTCACCTCGGCCAGCTTGGGCTGCGCCGTGACCAGCAGGCGCCGCAGCGGAGTGCGCTGGGTTTCGTTGTCCGGACGGACCCGGTCACAGACGAACATGTCACAGATGGCATTGGTCAGGGCCTTGCCATGCTGGCGGGTAATCATGCTGAGCATCATGTCCATCGGGACGCTACCACCGGTGCAGGTCATGCGATCCCGATCGAGCGTATAGAGGTGATTGGTGCAATGGACCCGCGGGAACCGCTCCTGCAGTGAGGCAAGACATTCCCAGTGAGCGCTGCAATTGTACCCGTCCAACAAGCCGCCACTTGCCAATGCATAAGCGCCGGTGCACACCGCACCCAGCAGAACCTTTTTCTGTGCCTGAACCTGGAGCCAGTGCACCTCTTTGGAACCGAAGCTGCGGGTGATGTCGACACCACCGACCACGATGACGATATCAAACACTTTCCTGTCGTCGATGGATCCATCCGGAGAGATTGAAATACCATCGCTGGCTTTCACCGGCTCGCCATCCTGGGACAGCAACTGCCATGTATAGAGCTCGGTACTGGTTAACTGATTGGCCATGCGCAACGGCTCTATCGCCGACGCCAAAGCCACCAGGGTGAAGTTATTGAGCAGTAGAAAACCAACCCGGTACGGCTCTGAACCTACTGTTTTCTCGTTGGAAACAGCATTCTCCCTCATCGATGAACCCCTGTTATCTGTGTTGCATACCGTCCTTCTGGTCAGCGGGGGCCGAACTGAGCTCGGGTCGACTAACCACCTTTTACGCCTTGGTGGATCTCCAGAAGATGGGCCATCTCACCTGAAGCGATTCCTTAACATCTTGTACGGGTCATGAGCAGTGTGTGGCCGGCGTTTTTCAGTCACCCCGAGCACTCACTGCCTCGATTCTGTTTAGCAGTTTCTGTTCCAGTCTTCCGGCAACGCCGTTTATTGTTATGCGACGGATTGCCGCGCCGGATTAGCGAACATATTACGGCCAGTGACGCGTGCGCAACTGTTCAAAAACGTCGGATCAACCCTCCGTTGTGCCCTAAAAGCGACATGGGGGTTGCAGAACCGTCAATGACAACGACGGTCCTGCCAGACAAAGCCATCAAAGGTTCAACTAAGGTCTAAGGAGCTCATCAGAGGTTCCCTAACCATCAATGCTCAGATCCGAGATCGGGGTACTGCAGCAGGACAGGATATATCCCTCGCTGAGGTCTTCCTCCGTAATACCGCCATTGTGCTGGATGTCCACCTCGCCGGACGTCTTCAGCACTTTGCAGGTACCACAGATACCAACCCCGCAGGCTTTCGGTATATTCAACCCCAGACGGCTGGCTGCAGCATGGACGGTTTCGCCAGGCAGGACCTGGATGCTTCGCCCTGATGCCCGGAAGTCCACCGTAAACGTATCCGCATCCTTGACCTCCTCGGCCTGCTTGACGGCCAGCTCGGCCTGCTCCAGGGCATCCTGGGTGGCCTCTTCCGGAGTCGCCCCGAAGGACTCCTCGTGGTAGTAGTCCATGTCGAAGCCGTTATCGATCAGGAGCTTCTTGATCGCCCGCATGTACGGCGTCGGACCACAGCAGAAAATCCGCCGATTCATGTAATCCGGCGTCGCCAGCTTGAGCTTTGGCTCGTCCAGGAACCCCCGGTATCCGTTCCACGCCTGCCCGATTTCAGTGCGTTCGCAGATAATACTGAGATTGAAATTGGGCACCCGCGAACACATATGTTCGAGTTCGCGCCCGAAGATGATGTCCCGCGGGGTGCGGGCGCTGTGGATGAAGGTAATGTCCACATCGGCATTGGTGTCGAAGAGCCAGCGCGCCATCGACATCATGGGCGTAATGCCGACACCGCCCGAAAGCAGCAGGACCTTCTCGGCGGGGTGATCGATGCAATTGAAGTTGCCCACCGGCCCGTGAACGGCCAGTTCGTCGTTTTCCTTCAGGTTGTCGTGTAACCAGTTGGACACGTATCCGCCCGGCACCCGCTTTACCGTGATGGAGAAGCTGTAGGGCACCGAAGGAGAACTCGAAATCGTATAGGAGCGCATGACCTGCTCCCCATCAATCTCAAGCTCGAGGGTGACGAACTGCCCCGGCTTGAAAAAGAACATGATGGATTGCTCAGCATTGAAGCAGAACGTCTTTACATCCCACGTTTCCTGGATGACCCGAACGCATCGAACCAGATGTCGACCGTTGGCCCAAACCCGGGTGTTGAGCGCGTGGAACTGCGCTGAGGGATCAGTGGCTTCAGTAATGCTGGTCATGGCTTGTCTCCATCATCGATAAGTTGCACCCGAGGACTGCTGCGAATCCATTCTGGGGAAAACCCACCCTCTCGGGTTAGCCATTTACGACATGGACTTGATCAACTTCTCCAACCTCTGCTTTGCGCCCTCGCCTTTACCCCTGACCGCGTCGAATTGAAAACGGACGATGTCGTAAACGGACAACTGACGCGGGCACCGCCATTCGAGAATGGATTCACCGACATTCCGGCGCCGGGGGGCACACCACGGCACGTGCTGACTTCCACCATTCCGAGGACACTCCGCAATGACCGAACAAGACCTGCTCAACATGACGTACAGCAACATCGACGATGCCCGGCGGGAGATGAGTCAGACACTGAACGAACGCTCCCGCCAGCTGTCCCTGCCACGAGCGCTTTACAACGACCCCTTCCTGTTCCGCATCGATATGGAAGAGGTGTTCATGAAGGAATGGCTGTTTGTCGGCATGACCTGTGAGGTGCCCAAACCCGGCGCCTACATCACTGTCGAAATCGGACAGAACCCGGTGCTGATTGTGCGCGACCGGGACAACCAGGTACGCGCCTTCCATAATGTCTGCCGCCACCGCGGGTCGCGCGTCTGCACTGCCGATAAAGGGCTGGTCGCTAACCTGACCTGCCCGTATCACCAGTGGACATACGACCTGAAAGGCAACCTGCTTTACGCCGGTACCGAAATGGGAGACAGCTTTGACAAAAGCGAATTCGGTCTGAAGTCCGCCCACTGCGAAACCGCCGGTGGGTTCATCTATGTCTGCCTCGCCGAGGGCGAGCCACCGGAAATCGATGACTACCTGAGCGAGCTGGATGTCTATATGGATCCTTACGACATGGAAAACGCCAAGGTGGCTGCCGAATCAACGCTGGAAGAGAATGCCAACTGGAAGCTGGTCATCGAGAACAACCGGGAGTGCTATCACTGTTCCGGCTCCCACCCGGAGCTGCTCCGAACCCTGCTGGAGTGGGACGACACCACCGACCCACGAGCCACACCCGAGTTCAAGGAGTACTACGCCCGCCAGGCGGCGGAATGGGACCGCGAGCGGATTCCGCACAAGCACGTAGAATTCGGCCTGCAGAACCGCATCGTCCGCATGCCATTGAAAGAAGGTACAGCCGTCATGACCATGGACGGCAAGCCCGCCTGTCGCAAGAAGCTGGGCCGCATCCAGAATCAGAACCTGGGGTCCATGCGAATCCTCCACCTACCCAATTCCTGGAACCACATGCAGAGCGATCACGCGATCGTCTTCATGGTCCAGCCAATATCGGCGCAGAAAACATTGGTGACCACCAAATGGCTGGTGCACAAAGATGCCGTCGAGGGCGTGGACTACGACGTCAGCCGACTGCGCTACGTCTGGGACCAGACCAACAAGCAGGACCGGGAACTGGCCGAGCAGAACCAGCGCGGCATCAATTCGACCGCCTACCAGCCCGGTCCCTATTCGCAAACCTATGAATTCGGAGTGATCAACTTCCTGGACTGGTACACCGAGACGGTTCTGAAAAACCTGATTCACGACAGCCTGTAGCCCCCCTTATTGACGGCGCGCCAGCATCATCGCTGGCGCGCCGCTATCGGTTAGCATCACACGCCGCCTATTCCTGATAACGCCCGCAAGCTGGTATGGCTTACCTCCAACAGCCGGGCATATCGGGATAGGGGGGAGCCTTCTGGCTCCGCCCCTCCCACACCACCCGGCAAGCGGGTCCGCACCGGGCGGTTCGAGAAGTTGAGGTTTACGAGAGACGCGGCACGCCTAACCGGTCGAAGTGG